>JAUVIG010000128.1 GCA_030592825.1 Chlorobiota bacterium
GGTTTATCATCGGGCGACAAGCTGCATATTGCCGAACATGCTCCGCATTGCATACATTGTTTTAATGATGCACCGCTGCTTTTGCTTAATTCTCTTATAAATTTTTTATCCGGTGTAATGATGTTCATTTTATATTACTTGTTTCTGTTGATTATACAAATTGTTATTTTTGTGTTTGTTATAGTAACATGTTCCAAGTTGCATGTTCCAAGTTTGAGTTCACTCCGAAAAGTATAATTTTGCCGCGAATTCACGAAAACTTTGTTTTCGGAATGGACTCAAGTTTCAAAACTCTCATATAAATATCAGGCATGGACAAACCTGCAACCTGCAACCTGCAACCTGCAACCTGCAACCTGCAACCTGCAACCTGTAACCTGTATCTGTAACCTGTAGTCATTATTTTTAAAACAAATTTTTATATTCTAAAATCAAACTCTATATATCCTTAAACGGATTAGGTCCTATCAATTCAATTTCTTCAACATAATTATTAATCAATTCAGGTATTTTATCATATTCATTAATTTCGATAAATTCTGTTCTTAATCGTTCCGGTTCAAGCATCATTGTTTCAAATGTTTCTTGCATGTTCTCGGCTCTTGTTTCTGTTAATTCACTGCCGGTAATAAAATGGCATTGATAATCATCGCCCGGTTTGCAACCGATTTGCATAATTCCGTCAAATCCTTTTGAAAGTGCATCCGAAATCCAAACTTTATTTACTGAACCGATACATCTTACCGGAATAATTCTGACAAATGCACTGTATTGAAGCCTTTTATACCCGGCCATATCAAAAGCAGGATAAGCATCATTTTCACATACAAATGCCAAAATTCTTGGTTTTTCTTCAAATTCATCAGGAACTTCAATTGCTTTTATCATTGAGGAGATACTGTCAATTGAAAAATCTGCAAAGTTTATTACTCTTTCAGGACAAGCGCCCAAACAAATACCGCATCTTCTGCAACGATTAGGGTTAGGAACAGGAGTTCCTTTTTCGTTCTCGTCATACATACCAAAGGGGCATTCTTCCGTACAACGTTTACAATCCGTACATCGTTCAAAATAAATTTCAGGAAAAGATGTATCTCCCGATCTCGGATGAACACCTTCACCTCGTTTTATGCTTTCAATACACTGAACAGCCTTTAAAACAGCTCCTTGAGCATCCTCTGTGCTTGCACTTATACAACCGGGCATTCTTACCGTTCCGGCACTATATATTCCGGTTCTTCTTGTTTCGTAAGGGAAACAAATAAAATGAGAATCCGGGAAGTTGTATTTTAGCTCAGGTAACCCTTTGCCTTTCCTGTAGTTTAAATTAAGATCTTCTGAGTTTGAAGGTGTCATTCCTATAGCTAAAACAACCAGATCAAGTTTTAATCTGACAGTTTCATTAAGTAAATTATCATTAATCTCAACTGTGATGCTTCCGTCTTTGTCTTCTGTAAATTGTGACAGTTCCCCTTTTGTCAGGAATATTTGGTCGTTATCTTGAATTTCTTTATAAAATATCTCCAACCTCCCCGGCATTCTGATGTCTTTATATAAAATGAAAACATTGGCATCAGGATTTAATTCCGTTACATATTCGGCTTGCTTTAAACTTGCCGAACAGCAATAGTTTGAGCAATAGGGGAGATGTTTCTCATCTCTGGATCCGGCACATTGAATAAATAATATATTCTCTGCCTTTTTTTTGTCAGATACTCTGTGAATATTTCCTTCTTTGGCTAATTGTTCAAATTCAATATTTGTAAGTACATTCTTATAAGTTCTGTAATGATACTCAGGCAGTTTTGATGCATCATAAGGTTTCCAACCGGTGGCTAAAACAATGCTTGCAACTTTATATTGTTCTTCTGTACCGGAATTCATCAATGTTACTTTAAATTTTCCCGGTTCACCTGAAATTTCTTTTATCTCGGAAGATTTTAAAACCTTTATATTGGTGTATTGATCTAATTCTGCAATTTTTTCGCCGATATTCGGTTCCTCCAATTGTTTGTAAGGAGCTTTTTGCGGTATTTGTTTATATAAATTATTTGCGAAACCTCCGAGTTTTTTTTCTTTTTCAACAAGAATAATGTTATATCCTGCTTTTGCTCCCTCAACAGCGGCTGTTATTCCTGTAATACCGCCGCCTATAACTAATATATCAGAGCTTAAATCTTCAGCAATATATGGTTTTGGAGTAAGAGTTTTTTCTATTTTTGTAATACCCATTCTCAAATAATCCTCTGCCATCATTTGCGTGTCTTCATCATTAGGTTTTTGGCACCATGCTACTTGTTCCCTGATATTGACTCTTTCAATCTGTAATTCAGATTCAAATGAAAATTCTTTTGTATTCACCCGAGGAGAACATCCGGCAATAACAATACCGTCTAATTCAGAATTTTCTATATCGGATTGTATTAAGTCTTTTCCTTCTTTATTGCATAAAAACGGATGCTTTTTACACACTTTGAGATTATATTCTTCCGTTGCAACGGAACTTAAGGCTTCAACATCAATGCTTTCACCTATAGTACAGCCGGTGCAGATATATGTTGCTATGTTTTTTGACATTTGTTTCTTATTGTTTAGCTGTTTATTTGTTTAGCTGTTTATTTTCAGGCAAGAAATTTTCTTGTGATATAACTTTTTCCCCACTTTCTTTTTCTAATTCTTTTCTTGCATTGCCTGCTATTTTTCCTCCAATTTTGGCTGCTTCTTTATTTTCTGTGAACCCTTGTGCCTCTTTTGCTCTTGTTATTTTAGTAGTAGATGCCTCGCCAAGCATTGAAAAAATCAATTCTAAATCGCTCATGTGATCTCTTAAATTCTGTCTTTTTAAATTTTTGTGCTCTTTATATTGTGCTGGAGTCATTCCAAAAGTTGCTTTTGATATTTCTGCCGTTAATATTGCATATTCAATACGTTCTTTTATCCCTCGTTTTTTCCACTCATCAGTCAGTTCGTCTCTTATTGCAATGCTTCGCATTCGTTTTTCTATCCATACGTCTGAATATCCTTTGGCTTTGTATATTTCTTTTGTTCTTTTTGATGCAAGTTCCGGATTCTCAATTTCTTCTAATCTTTCATATCCGACTTTTGCAAGCCAACGTTTAAACGGTTCTGCTTTTGGGGATGGTATTGATTGAATTATTCGTAAAAGTGTTTCTGTATCTGCACATTCTGTATTATATTTTTTACCATCTGTCGATACCATTTTTAGTAGTCGACAATTTGTCGACAAGTCAATACCATTTTCTTTTTCTCGTTTCTTCAATCTATACCAATAGTCTCTTGGTTTAACACTCTCTGTCAGGATAGCAACAACATCTATTATTGCAAAATACCATTTCTCTTGTTCTTTATCCCAATGAGTTCTGACTTTTTTAGTTTCAAAAAGTTTTATTTTTGACATAATACAATCATTTGTTAATTATAAATTTAATCTTACTGAATAGCTTTCAAAGCCATTCCTGTTGCATCTTTTAATGAACTTGACACATCAAGCGGTTTTTTAGAACAACCTGCTGCATAAATTCCGTCTTCCTGTATGTTTTCAAGAAATCCGAATTCGTCAATTGATAACTGACTGATACTTGGATTTATCGGCACTATTCCGGTAGCAAGAACAGCCATCTCTACTTCTTCCTTAACTTTTCGTCCGGACATTATATCTTCTGCTTCCAAAATCAGATTATTAGTTTCAGAAAGTTCATTGATCATTGCAACTTTTCCTTTTATCATCTCAATATTCTCTCTTTTTTGAACTTTTTGCAAGAAATCTTCATTTCTTCCCGATATTCTTAAGTCAATATAAAAGATTTTGATCTTTGTTTCGGGGTATAATTCATTAATGTATAATGCTTGTTTCAAAGAAGCAGAGCAACAAACTGCCGAACAGTATGGCAGATGATTCTCATCTCTGGAACCTGCACACTGAACAAAAGCAACTGTTTTCGGTATTTTGTTGTCAGACGGACGTTTGATTTCTCCTGAATAAGGGCCGTTTTTTGCTGCTGTTCGCTCCATTATGACATTGGTAATGATATTAGGATATTTGTCATATCCAAGAGTTTCCAATTTAGATGCATCATAAGGTTTCCAACCGGTTGCAAAAACAACAGAATGAACATTTATTTCAAATTGTTCCTCTTCAGCATTTAGATTAACGGCATCATATTTACAAACATCTGCGCATTTATTACAGCTTTCTTTTTTGCAATATTTGTCATCTATTGAATATTTCCATGGAAATGCCATTTCGTGAGGCATATATACGGCTTTTGTTTTATCAAGGTCATAATTGAAAAGATTCGGGCGTTCTTCAGGACAAACTTCTGAACAATCACCACAAGCAGTACAATTATCATTAATATATTCAGGGGATTTTTTAATTTTAACCGAAAAGTTACCTTTTGAACCCGAAATTGATTCAACAGTTGATGATGTGTATAATGTAATACGCGGGTTTTGTTTTATCCTTTTGAAATTTATTTCCAACCCGCAATATGGTGGGCAAAGTTTTGGGAAGTATTGATTAACTTGAGCAACTTTACCTCCTAAATACGGTAATTTTTCGACCAGAGTAACATTATGTCCAACTTCGGCAATTTCAACGGTAGTAGTGATACCACTTATTCCTCCGCCGACAACAAGTATGTGTTTTTTATTCATCAAATTATAATTATTCTTAAGATTCAATTTTATATTTTATCCCTTTGGGGATATAATATCGGTAAAAAGAGTTATACTCGTTATATAACTATGCCGTCAGGTACAGAATATGTAAATATATACATTTAAAATTTGACTGTACAAGTTTGCTTTTTATATTTCGTACCTAAAGGCACGAAAAACGAACAAACTGTATTTTTTACCAATATTTTGTCCCTAATCTGCATTATTTACAAAAACCGTTAAAACGGTTATAATCAATATTTTGATTTCAACCCACGACTTAAGTCGTGGGTTAATATAACGAACTAAAACTCAACCGTTTTAACGGTTTATAAATAAATTCATGAATAATGTAGGTTAAAGGAACAATGTACATTTTAAATGTCAGTGTTTTATTCGTAAATCTATTTATAATTTATTTCAATTCAAACAACTTCTCCCCAAAAAGAGCATATCGCAACCATCTTGATCCGAATTTTAAAAGCTCTGTATCGTCATTTTGAATTCTTTTAATTTCCTCTTCATTTATTTCAAACCGTTTTAAAAAAGAGCTTTCAAATACAAATTTTCTAAACTTATCAATATTGTAACATGCCATATAGAACATCCCGATTTGTTGTTCATTAAGATGTTTTCCTTCAATAAACGATTCGTGAGATATGATTTGATTAAAATACTCAAGCATTTCATTATATTTCCCGATGCCTTGATTGTTTAAATAATCAGAAACAGTTACTGTTTTATTCTCTTTATTTCCTAAACAAAATTTATCCTCAATTAAGAAAAAGGCTTTTTCTGTCTTTTTTGAAATATCATGAGAATTCTCACCAACAGGATACATCCTGCAAGCTCTTGGTCGGTCTGCGTAAACTTCGCACCCTTCTTTTCCTGCAAAAGGACATGTCTTATCTTCTTCTTTTAATTTCAGGACAATAATCGGTATTTTTTGTTCCTTACTGAATGGAGAAACAGTGTATTTATCAAGAAATTTTTGTGAAGTTATCCCCAAAGCATTTTTCAACCTTACAATATCATAAGGTGTAAGAAATATATTAACATCACGGCAACATTTATTCAAACATGCCACTCCTTTATGACAAGAAAACCTTACTTTATCGGAGATGTCGAGGTATTTTGGCATTTATTTTTACATTTTATAAATGTACTAAGTCAACTCAATAATCTCCCTCTTCATCATTTCCCATTCCCCTGTTTCCGGATTATATTTGCAATTAGCAAAACATTTCCAATCTTCTTTCATTTCCGGGAAATCTGTTCTGAATAGATAACCGGGCCAACGAGTTTCCTCTCTGAACATTACAGTTCTGATATGAGATTCTGCTTGCCAAATTCTTTGTCTGTTTTCCCAGCATCTCATTAATTCGTTTAGATCTTGAGCAGCTAATTTGTCAGAATCTTCATGTAAGAATTTTAAATATTCCATTCCTTTTTGAAGTAATGATTCAGAAGTTTTAAATGATTTTGAAACACCTCCCGCATACTCATCCATTATTTTTTGAAGCCTGAACATAAACATTTTTGGTTTTATGAAATTCGGATTAACATCCGGATCATTTGAATAATGTTTATGTGTTTCAAAAATTTCCAAAGGCATGAAAGTTGTTTTTTTCATTTCTTCAATTTTCTCCGGACTTATTTCAGGCATTTCAGGATTTTCTACACAAAATCTGATTGCTGATTTTCCTGCAATTCTGCCTTCCGTGAAAGAACCTGAAGAAAATTTATGACTTGAAGCACCCGAAGCATCTCCGGCAGCAAACATACCTTTAACAGTGGTCATATTATCGTATCCCCACTTGTAATCATCCGGTGCCATATCTTCCGGTCCGCTCATCCATGCTCCGGAAGCTCCTGAATGTGAACTTATAAAATAGGGTTCGCAAGGTGATATTTCAGACGCTTTTTCCTCCGGCATTGTATCGGTTGAAGCCCATAAAAGTGCCTGACTTATAGTCATATCCAAGAAATCTTCCCATGCTTCTTTTTCAAGTTCCTTGAGTTTTCTCGCAGCTTGTTTTTTGTCTTCAATTTCAGCCACAAAATTTTTAATTGCTTCATCGGTTCTCATATAAATCGGCCCTTTCCCTTCCGCTTCATCCAACAACATTAAATGATTCCTGAGGCTTGTCGGAATTGGTTTGTTTTTTCCGTAAGGCAACCAATTTTCAAGTTCACCGGCTCGTGTTTTCATATATTCTTCGCCGAGTGCATTTGTCGCTCTTGCTTGAAACAATAAAAACCATGCACCGACCGGCCCGTAAGCATCTTTAAATCTGATAGGAACAAATCTTACTTCTTGACATGTCATCTCAGCACCTGCCTTTATAGTAAAATAAGCACTTGCTCCGGAATTAAAAGGCGGATACCATGAACGTCCCAATCCTTCGCCAACAGATTTCGGCCTGAATATATGAACAGCACCTCCCATAGCCACGAGAACGGATTTTGCTTTAAACACATAGAATTTATTTTCTCTCACACTGAAACCGACAGCTCCGACACATCTGTCGCCTTCCATGATCGGATCGGTTATAAATACTCTTTCGTAATATTCACCGTTATCCTCCATCTCTTTTAAGGCATTTTTTGCAGCCTCTGCTACAATTGTTTTATATGATTCACCGTGAATCATTATTTGCCATCTTCCTTCGTTTATATATTTTTCGTTTTCATCTTTCCATATAGGTAAACCCCATTTCTCGAATAAATGAACCGAAGAATCAACATGTCGTCCGATATTAGCAACCAGATCATCTCTGACAATGCCCATCAGGTCATTTTTAACATAGTCAACATAATCTTTAAGTGTATTTTTTCCTTCTTTCAGGCCTACATACATGTTTATTGCAGATAAGCCCATTGCTACTGCACCGCTTCTGTCCATTGATGCTTTATCGACTAAAGTAACTTTTAGATTATTTTTCTTTGCCCAGTATGCAGCTTCAAAAGCTGCACCACATGCAGCCATACCTCCGCCGAGAATTAACAGATCGGTTGTAACTTCAACCGTTTCATAATTTTCGTATATATTCATATTATTGATTTCTTAATTAAAATTGATTTAGTAAGCAGATGTCTGATTCTGTGATTTGAAATGAGCATTAATTGTTAAATTGTTTCATTGCTGAATTGCTGATCTTAAAATATATGTTTATACAGAAATATTGTATTAAACTATTTATTCATTCTATCATTTAATCATTCTGTCATTTAATCATTTTTATATTCACTCATTACCAAATCATTTCATAATCATTACAACTCTTGCAGATTATCAGTTCCCAACGACTCCGGTTCTGTTCGTAACAATTGACTTTTAAGATCATCGGTGCCTGTTCCCCATCCGGCATCCGGTACTGCACTGCCTTCAGGTGTTGTACGAATTGGAAATTTAAATCGTTTTAATTTTCCGTTACGAAATTTAACCGACCACATTATAGAATCTGTGCTTCTTAAGGGTTGAACTACTCCTCCGAGAGGCATAAAATCAGCATATCCTCTGATTTCTATTGCTTGTGTAGGGCATATTTTCACACAATTATAACATTCCCAACACATATCAACTGCTCTGTTATATGCTTTATTGGTTTTTATATCAAGAACCATTAAATCGTTAGGGCATATATACTGGCAAGCAGTTTTATCCTGTGCTTTACATCCGTCGCATTTATCCGGAATTACAAAACTTGGCATATAATATATTTTTATAAATAATTGAATCAGCTGCAAACTTAAATCAAATTATTAAAAATTTCAATTTTAATTGCAGTTCGGCAGCAAAAGAAATAGGCTTCAAAGAATTAGTTTTTTTGGATATTCGGAGCAGACAGAATACAGGGGTACCGATTCATATACAGTATTTGACAGCGGAAGTATCAATATTGAAGGCTTTTTGTATTTGCCGGTATTATTCAGGTCTGTTAAATATAATCCTTAATACCTTTCAATAACATCAACAGGCATATTTGTGAAGTCCAAGAAATCATTAGCTATTTCAAGATTATCAACGTCATCTTTATCATATATCCATGTTATCCTTATTTTCTTTCCCTCTTTATAAAAATAATATAACTTATTAAAAATTTCAATAATACTTTTTAAAGATGCACTGCTTATAACGCCAAAATGAAATATCCAATTCATATCACAGTTCAAATTTGGTATTTCCTTATCAATCCAATTGAGGATTTTATCATACAAATCAGTTATTTCAATATAATATGAATTACCTTTAATCTCAAATTTATATTCGGAAGCTGACAGGTAAACATAAGGACTATCTTTTGTTTTTTCAATTATCATAGATTATTTATATTTAAGATAAGATAAATTAATGTATAATTAGAGTCTGTCTATAAAGTCTGTGTTTGTTTCAGAATGTTCGAGTTCGAGGCTTGTGAAATGTTTAGAATCAGGAGTTTACTTTTGTAAATGACTGATTGTAAACATGAGCATAACGAAGAAATCGGACATTATGGACAA
>JAUVIG010000560.1 GCA_030592825.1 Chlorobiota bacterium
AAAATGCTTAACGATATATTAATAGAAGCATTATTTATCAATAATCCACAAATGATTAAGGAGATAATGTCAGATGAACTATTAGATATGATTGGAGAAAAGTTTGATGAACAGTTAACACAAGTGAATTCGTTTATCATTGATAGAAGTTACTATATATTAGATGAATATTATGTTAAAAACACAACTACGGGAGTTGGAAATACAATTTTATCGGGATCTGAGAAAGATGATTATGTTATTAATTATCTAAATCTAAATAAAGAAATGTATGTTTCTCTTCTTTCTAATGAAAATAACAAAGATGAATTATTGATAACGGTCATTTATGGGAAATATCCAAATGGATGGAAGATTAATATTTTAAATTTTGGTCAATATAAATTAGGTGGAAAAACAGCACCTGAATTTTATGAAAATGCAAAAAATGAAGATTCTAAAGATTTTCTTTTTGATGCTGCTAATTCAAGCTTTCTTTTATCTCAAGTTTTAAAACCCTCTGGTGAAAATTGGCATTATCAAAATGAATCAGAAATGGAAAATTTTGTTGAGAAAATAATAACTGAGACAAACGAAAGATATAAATTTCCATTAATAATAGAACAGATAAATACAAAACCTGAGATACTTAATATTTTTCCTATGCGTGTTGTAGAAGGGTATTTCCCAATGATTGAATATTTGACAACAATTAATTTAAGTGATACTATTGAGACAAAAAAAGAAAATGAGGTAATGCACAAGATAATAGGGACAATTTTTCCCGGAATAGATAAAGAGAAAGATTTTCTTTTCTATAAAGCATATAATGAATTACCAAATGGTATTACTCCGGTTCCAACATATGGATTTATAAAAAAATTATAAACAGAGGCTAACCCGGTTCCATTGAGGCTGCACAAAACAAAAAAGAACGGACATGTTTGGCGGAAGTTCTGACTTCCGTCGTTTTATTTTTAACCAGTATAATACAGGGAACACAAAAACGAGTTGTACTGTAAGTTGCTGTTTAATATAATACCAAATTATAAGACACCTTTTTAAATGATTATTGTTTATTGAATATTGATTATTTTATAACCGGGCTTTGTAGTTTTATTGGGGGTTGCTTGGGTGTTTTATAATTTTTATTATGTTATAACAGCTTTGAGCTGCTACGTTTGAACGAGTTTAATTTAATTCCGACAAAGCAAATTCTACAGGGTCTATAAAATCAAATTCGGCAGTTGTAAGAGGTGAAATATTTAATAAGTCATCTTTAAAAACAGTAAAAACAGCATCTTCAAAAAAATTATTTTCAACAGCTAACTTTTTAATGTTTTTTGAGGCAGGTTTTAAAAAGTAAGCTAATTTCTCTTTAAGCATTTTATTATAAATCTTATCAAGTTTATTTATTGTTTTTTTGTCATACTTTTTAAGCAACTCATTAGTTTTTTGACCTGTAAAGAAATAAATAGTATTCTCATCATCATATTTCAATTCAAAAACCGGTTTTAAGATACTGTGAATTAATAAATCTTTGTATTGGTAGTATTTTTCGTCAATACCGGAATTATCAAAAAGTTCTATTTTTATATCGTTGAATTTCATAATTGTAATTTTGTGTTTTAAAAAGCGTATGCTTGTTTAGTGTTAAAGTCTCTGATTAAAGCTCCAACTACTTTTAAAATAGATTTTTTCTCATCATCAGGGAGCTTGTCAAGTTGTTTAAAATGCTTGATCAGTTCGGCATCTTTTAATGTCTGTTCTGCTCTGTCTGATTTATTACCGCTTACCAAATAATCAATAGACACATCTAAAGTATCTGCTAATTTTTTAAGTATATTAGCCGGTGGTTGCATATTTTTAGTTTCATATCTTGCCATTTGTGTATGAGAAATACCTATTTCTTTTGCTAAACTTAACTGAGTTAAATCTGCTAATTTTCTTAATTTTTGAATACGAGAGCCTAAATTTTCCATAAAAATTAATCATTTTTGAACACTTACTAACACAAAAGTACTAAAAATGACGTGCATCACAGCAATAATTTGTCAAATTGTTAAAAACTTTTAGAATGCCAATTTGTTAAACCTGTCAATTATGACTTATTTTGAACATATTTGACAAATTAAAAGTTTTTAACAAATGGAAATAAAAGACATAAAAAACCAACTTTCAATCCTAAAAGTCCTAAACCACTATGGCATCCAACCCGACAAAAACAATCAAATAAAATGCCCGTTCCACGATGACAAAACCCCGAGTTTGAGAATATATCCCGAAACAAACACATACCACTGTTTCGGATGCGGAAAAACCGGCGACCAAATACAATTTATACAAGACTACGAGAAAATAACTAAACACCAAGCAATACTGAAAGCAAAATTTATAATAAACGGAACTCCTGCAAATCAAGAAAAATACAAACCAAATAATCAAAAACCAATGAAAAATATCGAATTACTAAAAATGTTTACATCTTTCAAACTTGCAATAACCCGCAGCCCGAAAGCAAGAGAATACGCAAAAAAAAGACACCTTAATATTAACAAACCGGAAATAGGCTACAACTCCGGAACCACTTACAAAAAAATGAAAAACTGTTTAATCTTCCCTTTAAAAAACAAAGAAAATCAAATCGTAAGCTCTTACGGCAGGAGTATTTTAGACAAGCAAAAACCGTCAGGTTTACCTGTCGGTACCGGCAAACATTATTACACAACCGGAAGAACCGGATTATATCCCGAACACCCGAAAGAACAAACAAAAACTTTATTACT
>JAUVIG010000286.1 GCA_030592825.1 Chlorobiota bacterium
CCCTCAAAGGTATTGACTATGCAGTCGAGACAGGGGTCTCTCTGGTAATCGCTCTTGACTGTGGTATTAAAGCCGTTGATAAGATGGTTTACGCCAGAGATAAAAATATTGATTTTATAATTTGTGATCATCATACTCCCGGTGATTCAATCCCGGATGCATATGCTGTTCTTGATCCTAAAAGAAATGATTGCAATTATCCCGATAAAAATCTTTCAGGTTGCGGAGTAGGGTTTAAATTTCTGCAAGGTTTTGCAAACAGGAAACAGATACCATTTACCGAAGTAACAGAGTTTATAGATCTTGTTGCCGTAAGTATTGCATCTGATATTGTACCCATAACAGGAGAAAACAGAATTTTGGCATATTATGGTTTAAAAAAATTAAGTCAAAATCCTGTAAAAGGACTTGAAACAATAAAAAAAATTGCCGGTGTAAAAGATAAATTCCTTACTATTTCAGATTGTGTATTTAAAATCGGCCCGAGGATTAATGCTGCAGGCAGAATTAAATCAGGTTCATATGCCGTTGAATTATTAATATCAGAAAATTCAAAATCAGCTCATAGTTTTGCACTTCAAATTGATAAATTCAATAATGAACGCAAAGAACTTGATCAAGCAATCACACATGATGCTTTAAGAAAAATAGGAAACAGCATTGAGTTAAGAAACAGAAAGTCAACTGTATTATTTGATGAAAAATGGCATAAGGGAGTTATTGGTATTGTTGCTTCAAGATTAACAGAAACATATTACAGACCTACTGTTGTGTTAACAGAGTCTGACGGTATAGCCACCGGTTCCGCTCGTTCGGTTTCAGATTTTAATATTTATAATGCAATTGAGTCTTGCAGTTATTTATTGGAAAACTTCGGAGGACATAAATTTGCCGCCGGATTATCATTAAAAGTCGAAAATGTCGATAAGTTTTCTGAATGTTTTGAGGCTTATGTTTCTGAACATATTACAGAAGAACAATTAAGACCTGTTGTTATAGTTGATACGGAGATCAGGTTTTCGGATATTGACCGAAAATTCTATAATGTAATGAGACAAATGGCTCCTTTCGGCCCGGAAAACATGTCGCCGGTATTTTTAACAAGAAATATTAGAGATACAGGGGCTTCAAAAAAAGTAGGTAAAAATATGGAGCATCTGAAGTTGGAAATGGTTGATGATGACGGAATTGTATTTCCCGGAATTGCTTTTTCAATGGCACCGGATTATTTCAAAAAAATTTCAGATAATGAAAAGTTTTCAATTTGTTACTCAATTGATAAAAACGAATTTAGAGGTGAAACAACATTGCAATTAAGAGTTAAGGAGATTATTGTAGATAAATAATATATTAATGATATTTTTTTTGATTGTTAAAAAAACAGACTTTGTTCGAAATTTAAAAAATTGTTTGCATTGTTACATTGCTTTATTGCTTCATTGTTGTTTTTTAGCAATGTAACAATGTAACAGGAACATTTTAAATGTAAACAACACAATTACAGACAACTTATTTGTTTATAATTTACAGAAATTGTATAAAAACAATTGAAACATGGCTTTAAGTTGGAACGAAATAAAATCACGTTCAATAAAATTTTCCAAAGAGTGGGAAGATGCTGAAAAAGAAAATGCAGAATCTCAATCTTTTTGGATAGATTTTTTCAATGTATTCGGAATCAGCCAACGAAGAGTCAGCAGTTTTGAATTTGCAGTTAAAAAACTCGGCAACAAAGACGGGCGCATAGACTTATTTTGGAAAGGCAGAATAATTGTTGAACAAAAATCAAAAGGACGAGATTTAGATAAAGCATTCCAACAAGCAATTGATTATTTTCCCGGACTGAAAGAAGAAGAATTACCAAAATATATTCTTGTATCTGATTTTGAGAATTTCAGATTATATAATTTGGAGGAAAATGAGCAACATGATTTTTTATTGAAAGAATTACATAAGAATATTAAGTTGTTCGGGTTTATTGCAGGTTATCAGAAGATAGTAATACGAGAAGAAGACCCTATAAATGTTAAAGCAGCCGAAAAAATGGGCAAATTGCACGATTTGCTCAAAGAAAACGGATACAAAGGGCATGAACTTGAAATATATCTCGTTCGTTTGCTCTTTATGCTTTTTGCAGATGACACCGGAATTTTTGAAAAAGATATTTTATGGCATTTTATTGAAAATTACACAAATGAAGACGGAAGTGACATTTCGGAAAAACTTGCAAGGCTTTTTCAAGTCTTAAATACGCCCATCGAAAAACGACAAAAAAATCTTGATGAAATTTACAATCAATTTCCTTATATTAACGGAAAATTATTTGAAGAAAATCTCCTGATAGCATCTTTTAACAGCAAAATGCGACAAATTTTGCTTGAAAGTTGTTCAATGGATTGGAGTTTGATTTCTCCTGCAATTTTTGGTTCATTATTCCAAAGTATAATGGACAAAGATGCTCGACGAAATTTGGGAGCACACTACACTTCCGAAAAAAATATTTTGAAACTGATAAAACCGTTGTTTCTTGATGAACTTTGGGTTGAGTTTCATAAAATAAAAAACAGTCGTTCTCATCTTAATAAATTTCATAAAAAAATATCTACATTACGTTTTTACGATCCGGCATGCGGGTCAGGAAATTTTCTAATTATTGCTTACAGAGAAATTAGGGAAATTGAACTGAAAGTTATTTATCAAATGCTAAAAATTGACAAATTACTTTATCAAATGACTTTCTTAAATATTGAAGAAATTTTTAAAGTAAATATTTCTCAATTTTTCGGAACAGAAATTGACGAATGGGCTGTTCGAATTGCTGAACTTGCAATGTGGCTGATTGACCATCAGATGAATATTAAAGCAAGTAATATGGTCGGCAAATATCTCACTCGTATTCCCCTTGAGAAATCTGCAAATATAATTCACGGAAATGCTTTACAATTAGACTGGAACAATTTAATACACGGCAGTTTTAATTATGTTTCGGCAGATGAACTAAATGTTAATCTTGTTGCCGAGCAAAAAACACATTACGAAACTCTTAATGTAAAAGCAAAAAATGTAAATTTTGTTGATGAAAAAGAATTCCTGAAACAGAAAGAAAAACATAAAACTAAATTTGATTATATTCTCGGAAATCCGCCGTTTATCGGTTCAAAGTTGCAAACGGCAGAACAAAGAGCGGATTTAGAGCAAGTTTTTGAAGGAGCGAAAAATGCAAAAATAATGGATTATGTTTCTGCATGGTTTATTAAAGCTGCAAAATATATAAAAGGTACTAAAATTAAAGTTGCTTTTGTTTCAACAAACTCAATTTCACAAGGTGAGCAAACTTCTGTTTTGTGGGGAGAAATGCTTAACAAATATAATATTACGATAAACTTTGCACACAAAACATTTAAATGGAGCAATGAAGCCAAAGGACAAGCAGCTGTTTATGTAATTATTACAGGTTTTGCAGCTTATGACTCTAAAAACAAAACAATCTTTGATTATGAAGATATTAGAGGAGAGGCTGCCGCAACTATTGCAAATAATATTAATCCATACTTAATAGATGCTCCAAATTTATTGATTACCAAAAAAACAAAACCTATTTCAAATGTTCCTGAAATGAGTTTTGGGAATATGCCTCTTGATGGTGGTAATTTGTTATTTACAGATAAAGAAAAAAAAGATTTTTTAAAAATTGAACCTAATGCCAAAAAATTCTTTTTAGCATTAATAAGTGCAAGAGAGTTTTTAAATAATCAAAAACGCTGGTGCTTATGGTTAGTTGATGCAAATCCGAAGGAATTAAAGTCAATGAAAACTGTTCTTAAAAGAGTTGAAGCAGTTAAGAAATTCAGACTCGCAAGTGTTGCACCGTCAACACAAAAACATGCAGATATACCCACTATATTCAGAGACAGAAATCGTCCCGAAACTTTTATTGTAATTCCGAGAGTTTCATCAGAAAACAGAAAATATATTCCAATTGGTTTTTTTGATAAAAACAGCATCGTAAGTGATACAATGTTATCAATACCTAATGCAGACATTTATCTTTTCGGAATTTTAACATCCGAAATGCACATGACTTGGGTAAAATATACATGCGGACGATTAAAAAGTGATTTTAGATATTCAAAAAATATAGTTTACAATAATTATCCTTTCCCAAAAAAAATAACAGATAAACAAAAAGAGCGAGTAGAAGAAGCAGCACAAAAAGTATTAGACGTAAGAACAGAGTTTCCGAACAGCAGTTTGGCAGATTTATACGACCCGCTTGCAATGCCGCCTAAATTAATAAAAGCACATCAACAATTAGACAAAGCAGTTGATTTGTGTTATCGACCGCAAACATTTACAAACGAAAGAGCAAGAATAGAGTTTTTATTTGATTTATACAGTCAATATATTACACCTTTGCAGGCAGAAATTGAAAAAGAAAAGAAAAAAACAAAGAGGAAGTTTAAGTAAAGACACTATTTAACAAATAACTGATAGTAATATCAAAGCATTAAGCAGAACGTGCAAAAGAAAATAAAAAACATACTTATTTCTATGATAAAAACAGCAATTGCTTTTTTATCATTTTTTTTTATATATCTGAAATTAAAGCAATATAATGAGCAAGAATTATCTTTTCAATTTGATAATTCATTTAATCCGGTTCTTTTAATTATTGTTGTTTTACTTATGCCCTTAAATTGGTACATTGAATCTGTGAAATGGAGATATCTAATCAGAAAATTTGAATCTGTAAAAGCATTTAATGCAATAAAGGCTGTATTTTCAGGAATAGCTTTTGCAATTTTTACTCCTAACAGAATCGGAGAATTAGCAGGCCGAATATTTATTTTAAAAAAAGAAAACAGAATAAAAGCTGTTTTTTCAACTGCTGTCGGAAGTTTAAGCCAAATGATGATAACTCTTTTATTAGGATTTATCGCCGGTATATTTTTTCTGTACTTTTATTCATTCAAACTTCCGGAGTCAACAATTGAATATTTATTATATGTAAAAATTTTTTCTGTAATATCTGTCTTGTCAGGTTTTCTTATTTTTTTTAATTTGAAATTTTTTATTCGAATTCTAAAGAAAATTAAACTTTCTGAAAAGATTATTAAACCGATTGGAATTATTGCCGAATCTTCGATAAAGGAGCTTGTTAATATTTTGTTGTACAGTTTTTTACGTTATTGTGTATTTTTGTTGCAGTTTTATATTCTGCTTGTTTTATTTAAAGTAGATATCACATTTTATGAGGCAATAATATGTATTTCACTCACTTATTTTGTAAGTTCTGTTATTCCTTCATTTACCTTAACGGAAATCGGAATAAGAGGATC
>JAUVIG010000374.1 GCA_030592825.1 Chlorobiota bacterium
GATTATTGAAGTTCTTTGAATTGTATTCATTCTCGGTATCAACAGTCCTTGTGTTGTTGATCTTACTTCCAATATTGCTGAACCGTCCGGTGTTCCTCCGCTTGAATTAATCAAAACTTGAGATTCTCCTTTATTTATTATCAGAATTGAAATAATAAAAAAGATAACGATTTTGTAAAAGTGTTGTTTTTTCATTTTATTTTATTTTTAATTTTCTTAAATATACATCTTTTTTTTTATTATAATTTGTTTTTTTTGATGAAATTCAACAATTATGTTTTGTATTTTTTAAATTTTAAGGTAAAACAACTCGCAAGTATACGTAATAAATTGTGGCTGAAATAATGAGAGTATAAAATTAAAAAGCACCCCGCATGAAAACGGGATGCTCAAAATCTATGAAAAAAAACTACACAAATTACTGCCAAACTACTAACAGTAATTTAATTTTGAATGAATTATTTTAGTGTGATAGTGTTATAGTATTTCAGTAAACGTCTTCTAATATGAATTACAGAAAAGTCTATATGAGACTAAATCTTTTCTTTTATATTTTATAAATATATAACACTAATTCTCTAAAACACCTATTACACTATAATACTATCACACAATTTTTATTTATTTTGAATTAAATCTTTTAGTTCTTGGATTTGTTTTTTAAGTTCTTCGATTTCTGAATTTTGATTTTCAATTTGGATTTGTTGTTCTTGTATAGATTTTGTTAAAACAGGAACTAATGCAGAATTTGCAACTCCATATTCATCAGCTTCCTCTTCATATCTTACCATTGCAGGAAATACATTAATTACATCTTCTCCGATAAATCCGGTTTTATAAGTATTGGTTTTTGAATCTTTATCATAATCTACAACTTGAAGATTTTTTATAATATTTAAACCTTTGTCGGTTTCTTTAATGTCATAACTTTTGCCCGGGCTTGCAGATTTAGCATTAATTTGCAAATTACCGTTATGCGAATATAAAGAACCGACAAATGTCCCGTTACCGTCACGGCAATCAATATAAAGAATATCAGATCCTGATGTACTGCCGGCATCATTTCCTGCTTGAATTCTTATTCCATATCTATTAGCATCTCCTCCGTCATTCCAAAAACGAGCAATATAATTGGTCTCACTTTCCAGTACATCTAATTTGTAAGCAGGAGTAGATCTCCCAATTCCGATATCACCACCATTCTCAATATGAAAAATTCCACTTTCTGTTGCACCAAGTCCTATAAAGAAATCAGTTGATGATGCACTTGTTTCATTTTGCACGCCTATATACCAATCATCAGACCTACCTCTTATTTGTAAAAATTCAGAAGCCCCGTCATATCCGGTTGAACCGCTTCCTATTATAGCATCACCGATAACATCTAAAGGTTGAGAAGGTGAAGTACCGACACCCAATCTACTGTTAATTCTTACTAAATTATTGTCAAACTCACCATAAATTAAAGGATTTGCATTATCTCCCGCTCCTTCAATTTTTAATCTGTTATTTGCCGGTGTATTAATTTGATTTCCTATTATAATACTGTTTCCGTAACTATTATTATTACAGCCTGCAATATATCCGAGAAAAATATTATCGCTTCCTTGATTCCATACTCCTGCACCTTGCCCCAAGTATAAATTATTTGATGAGTTCGAAGCTAAAAGCCCCGACCAATAACCTATCATAACATTATTAGAACCATTATTCAGTGCTCCTGCCATCCAACCGAGATATGTATTAGATGCACCTGTCGTGTTATTTGCACCTGCTTCATTACCTACAAACATATTATTATTTCCTGTTGAATTGTCTCTTCCGGCACTTGCACCGATAAATACATTATTGCTTGCGGTATTATGTGAGCCTGCACTATCACCAATACAGATTATTTGGTCACCTCCGGTATTTGTATATCCTGCAGTATTTCCAATGAAAATATTTTTTTCACCTCCTGTATTATTATAACCTGATTGATAACCCATAAAAACATTTTTTGTTCCGGTATTATTATCATATCCGGCTTGAGTACCTATAAAAGCATTATTTGCAGCATTATTATTATAACCGCTTGAAGATCCTATCATTATACTGTTTGAACTGTTATCAGCATTACGACCGGCATAAGAACCAATCATTATACTATTATCTGCATTATCAGCATTATTTCCGCTGTAATAACCCATTAAAACATTATTGTCATTTAATGCAGCAGCTTGTCCTGAATAACTCCCTAAATTGATATTGTAATTTCCGTCAACGATACCTTGACCTGCATAAGTTCCGAGGAAAACATTATCTTCGCCGGTATCCAAATGATAACCTGAAAAATAACCGACTGAAACATTACGATTTCCGATGGTATTTTCATAACCTGAGGCTTCACCCATAAAAATATTACGATGTCCTTCCGTATTATTATAACCGGAAGTTTCTCCCATAAAAATGTTTCGATATCCGGAAGTATTATTATAACCGGAAGTTTCTCCGATAAAAATATTTCGATATCCGGATGTATTATAAAATCCGGCTTCCAGTCCCATCATAATATTACTGTAACCTGTTGTATTCGTAAATCCTGAACTGTTACCGATATAAATATTATCGGAAGCAGTTGTATTATTAAATCCTGCACGGTAGCCCATAAATATATTTTCGGTACCTGAAGTATTATCAAGTCCTGCTTCTGTACCAACAAATGTATTATTGTTACCGTTGTTATTATATCCGCTTGATGAGCCTATCAATATGCTGTTTGTACAGTTATCAGCATTATGTCCGGCACTTGATCCAATCATAATACTATTATCTGCATTATCTGCATTATATCCGCTGTAATATCCCATCAACACATTATTGTCACTTAATGTTGCAGCCTGTCCTGAATAATATCCTAAAAGAGAATTATAATTACCTGTTGTGTTAGCATATCCGCTTGAAGTTCCGAGAAAAGTATTATCTGTTCCATGATTATTGTAGCCACTTGAGTTCCCTATTATTACACAATTTGCACTATTATCGGCATTGAATCCGCTTTGAAACCCCATTAATATATTATTATTACCTAATGTTGCAGATCTTCCTGAATTGTATCCTAACAAAACATTTTGTGATCCTGATGTATTAGCGTATCCTGAATAATTTCCGATAAATACATTACTTGAAGCAGTATTGTTATATCCTGATCTGTAACCTCCGAAAAAATTATTTAAACCTTCTGTATTAATATATCCGGATTGATACCCCATAAATATATTATAATCTCCTCCTTCATTACTATATCCGCTGTAATTTCCAATAAATACATTCCTATATCCTGTGGTATTTGAATTTCCTGCAGCATAGCCTCCGAAAAAATTAGAATATCCGGTAGTATTTGAAAATCCTGCTGTTCGACCGATAAATACATTTGAAGAACCTGTAGTGCTGTTTCTTCCGGCATCTTTTCCCAGCATCACATTATATGAACCGGTATTTAAATAACCGGCATATGATCCTATAAAAACATTATCTATCCCGCCTGTATTACTCTTTCCTGCTTCATAACCGTAAAAAGAATTATAATCACCAGTTGTATTATCGTGACCGGAGTTTTCCCCTACAAAAGTATTACTAAAGCCGGTTGTATTACTTGTTCCTGCTTCTTTTCCTATCATTACATTATTATACCCTGTTGTATTTGAATATCCTGCGATATTACCAACAAAAACATTATCATTACCGGACAAATTAGAGTATCCGGTTCGATAACCAATAAATACGTTGTTTGTACCGACAGTATTTAAGAAACCACTTTCAAAACCGAGAAATAAGTTATATAAACCTGATGTTAAATCTTTACCGGAACTATGACCGATTAAATAATTATTTTCCGTCATATGCATATAATTATCTGCAGGCCCTTTTGCTGTTCCATATCTGCCTACGGCAAAACCACCGGAAACTCCTTTACTGCTTTCATCAGTATAAACTCTTGTGCTGTCAATGGTTGTATAAAAAAACAAACTGTCTTCTTCTCCTTTTGCAGTTCCGTACCTGCCTACAGCAAAGCCGCCGGAAGCTCCTTTAGCTTTATCCTCATAGACAGTAACTTTTGTTTTATCAAGGTTGGTGTAAAAAAATATGCTGTCTTCTCCTTTTGCTGTCCCGTATCTGCCTACTGCAAATCCGCCGGAACGTCCGGTTTGTCTTGAATATACTCTGGTGC
>JAUVIG010000044.1 GCA_030592825.1 Chlorobiota bacterium
AGGCTTTCATTAAGCAAACAAAACCGAGAAATTCCTTTTTCCGGGATTACATCAGATTTATATAAAGTTGATATCGTAGAAGAAGGTAAAGGAGAATATTCTCCGGAGTTCAAAAAAGTTGAAAAGAAACATATTGCACCTTTACTGGATTATATACTGTCTGTTCCTAAAAAAGAACAAGTAAAACAATTATCCGGCAGAATGACAAAATTATTAGGGAATATGTATCCCATTCCGGAACAAGAAATAAATAAATACCTCAATTTAATACTTCAAGATTTTACAAGTGAACAAATGGTTGATTTTGTGAACCATGAACTTACTTATAAAGACAAAATAAAAGCATGGATTAAAGACTTAACAACAGAACATGGTGAAACTATATTTTACGAATGGTACGATACAGATAAAATACAAATTCAACCGGCTTATACTTTGCCTGAACAAATTGCTCCTGTCGGAACAGATACCGGCATACGAAAATCTTTATACGGTAAAGAAGGCAAAATGAATAATTTTGAAGCAAAAGCCATTAATGACATTGCTAATGTAAAATCTGTTATTTTTTGGACAAAAAATATCGAAAGAAAAGGATTTTATATAAACGGTTTTGTTAATCATTATCCGGATTTTATAGTATTAACCCAAAAAGGAAACATCCTTATAGTAGAAACAAAAGGAGATGACCGTGATAATTCCGACAGCAAAAGAAAACTAAAACTCGGAAAATCATGGGCAAATATGGCAGGAAAACAATATAAATACTTTATGGTATTCGAAAACTCTAAAATTGAAGGAGCATACAGTTTAACCGATTTTGTTGAGATGTTGGAAGATATGTAAATAATGGGAATAGTGCAGTAAATTCACAATATGATACACAAAACAAAAGGGATAGTTCTGCATCGTTTTAAGTATTCCGATTCAAAGTATATAGCAAAAATATATACAAAGCAATTTGGTTTACAATCTTATATGGTTTTCGGTGCAAATTCAAAAAAGGGGAGAATGCAAATAAATTTATTACAGCCTTTATTTCCTTTAGATATGCAAGTATATCATAAAGAAACGGTTGAATTGCAAAAAGTTAAAGAAATTGCTGTTCTTTATCCCGTTAATTCATTTTCCGTTGATATTATTAAGAACTCATTAGCCGTATTTATTGCTGAATTTATATTAAAGACATTAAAAGAAAACGATGCTGATGAAAAACTTTTTGAGTTTATACTGAATTCAATAAAAATACTTGAGAGTTTGAATGAAAATATGAATAATTTTAATTTGGTGTTCTTTTTTCAACTAAGCAAATATTTGGGAATAAAACCTGAAAATAATTATTCGGAAACGCATAAAATCTTTGATCTTCAATCAGGACGTTTTGTCGTTGGTAATCCGACACATAAGAATTTTTTAAATGAAAAAATCAGTAAAAAATTCAGTGATCTATTTTATGCTTCACTTGAACAATCAAATAAACTTAAACTTTCGGTTCATGAAAGAAGATATTTGCTTGATACGATAATAAAGTTTTATAATATTCACCTCGACAGACCGGGAGAATTGAAGTCTCTTAAAGTTTTATCAGAGGTTTTTTCTTAAGATAAGTTCTGAAAATTTATTTGCAATAAAATTTTCATAGTTTTGAAAAGAAATCTCTTGAAATAACCCGTTATTACAGCAAGATTTCTTTTCCAAATCTCACCCTCTCTTTGCTTTCTGTAATTAATTTCTTATATCGAACTCATGTTAATATAAAATCTCTTTGAGACTTAAAGAGGTTAACAGTATATAAACTAATATTTTTTGTTTCAGAAAGCAAGTTCATAAAGAGCATACTGTTTCTCGTTCCGACTTCTTTATTTTTTATTCGTTTAATTTGGTTTTTACCGGACTGATCAATAAAAGCCATCAAATCTTTTTGAATTTCAAGGATATATTCCATATCACCAAAATCATCTTTTTTTACAGCATCAATTATTATGTTGCAAAGTTTCATAAGTTTGCTTGACATTGAATTCAATTCTTTAAATTGAACTTCCGAAAAAGGTTTGTGATTATTATTTAAATGGTCAAAAGTTGGTTTTACAATAAAATGCAGTGCATGAGTTATCTCTCTTAAAAGCTCCAAAACCTGAACATAAAAAGGTGCGGAATCTATAATATCTTCACTAAAGCTTTCAACAGTTTTAAAAACATTATCTTTTAATTTTTTTGATTTTTTGCTTATTGCTTTTTGGTGTAAATATGTTTTTTTTAATTTTTTACGTTTTTCTTTTTGAAAAAAATCTATTGTTCTTTCGTAAATATCAGACACTGAGGAAAGAATTTCAATAATATTAAAAGAACATTGTTTTTGAACAGACAGTTCTTCCTGCTCCTTTCCGGTTTCTTTGCTTTTTTCAGTGCCGGTTCTTTTTTTATGGGACAGTTGTGATTTATAAACAGAAAATGCAGCTAATAATAATATACCTAAGATTGCGTAATAAGTTCCCCAATACATGGCTAAAGCAAAGATAAATGCAGCTGTGAATGCAACAATAGCTGTAATAAACCAACCTCCGATAACTGATAATACTCCGGAAACTCTGTAAACAGCACTTTCGCGGCCCCAAGCATTATCTGCGAGAGATGTTCCCATTGCAACCATAAATGTTACATAGGTAGTAGATAAAGGCAATTTAAAAGATGTACCGATAGAAATTAAGATTCCTGCAACCATTAAATTCACGCTTGCCCTGATCAAATCAAATGATTTATGTTCTTTTTTATCAGTATCTTCTTCTCTTTCAAATCGTTTTTCTGTAAATTTTTTAACAACAGCAGGTGTAATTCTATCGAAAAATTTTGAAGCATTAACGGCTGTTCTCACAAGACCACGTGAAACGGCAGAAGAGCCGAATCTTTCATCACCTTCATCTTGCCGACTTAAATCAAGTGATGTTTTGGTAACAGATTTTGCTTTTTTTGAAACCCACAATGTAATTACCATAATTATCCCGGCAATTAGCAATAAAAGTGTAGGTGTTGAAACCGGATCAGCAAGTTTAGACATCATTAATCCTTGTTCCGGAAACCCGTTTGCTGCCCATTCTTGATATGATGATAAGCCTGCGAGAGGAACTCCGATGAAATTAACCAGATCATTTCCTGCAAAAGCCATTGCGAGTGCAAATGTTCCGACAATAACAATAAATTTTAAGATATTTATTTTAATTAGAAATTGTAAAAGCGCCAAAATAATTGACCAAGCAACAAAACTGTATAACAGGATTAACATTGTATGGTTTGTTACATATTTGTATATGTCGGTATCTTTTCCGGCAAAACTTGATCCTTTTAATCCTTTAATTAAAATAAAATATGTAATAGCTGTAATTGCGATACCTCCCCATAATGCACCGTAATATTTATATGTTTTTTTTGTGTTGAATGAAAATAATAATCTGGACAGATATTGAACAACAGCTCCGATTGTAAATGCAACAATTACCGAAAGGAGAATTCCGGAAATAATCATAAAAGCAGAAGTAGTATTAATATATTCGGAAATTTGCGAGTATGCTTGATCATTTTTTAAAACCAGCATTAATGCAATAGCAACAGCTGATCCTAATAATTCAAATACGATTGATACTGTTGTAGAAGTCGGAAATCCGAGAGTATTAAAAATATCTAATAAAATCACATCAGTCAGCATCACAGCCAAGAATATGATCATGATATCACTGAATGTGAATAATTCAGGATGAAAAATTCCTTTTCTTGCAATTTCCATCATCCCGCTCGAAAATGTTGCCCCAACAATTACACCAAGACTGGCTATAATCATGATGACTCTGAAAGGGGCAGCTTTTGAGCCTATTGCAGACACTAAGAAATTAACGGCATCGTTACTGACTCCTACAATTAAGTCTGTGATTGCCAGAAGAATTAATATACCTACTACAATAATAAATAATGTTTGCATTCTTTTTATTTAAAATAAATAAGTGAACAAAAATAAATTATTGTTTTTATAAATATTAAAGTTCAATGTTAATTTTATGTAAATAAAAAAGATGATATTAAAATACCATCTTTTTTTAATTGCTTATGTTTATCTTAAAAATGATTAATTAAATGTTAAAGTAACATCATCATGTCTTTTTTGAGTTACCAAGAAAATATTATCGCAAGAACCTGTACCGTCTTGATCAAAATCAACAATTATATCTTTTTCTCCTTCAATAGTAATTGTAATTGTTCCTTCTGTAGGCCAAGGACAAGGATCAGCAAAAGTGCCGTATTTAATGTTTTCTGATACAGTACTGTATGCAATGCCAATTCTGTTAATTCCTCGTGAATTACCAAATATTTCAACACCTTTTAATAATTTAAATACATAATTTATCTCTGCATAATTAAGTATTGCTGTATTACCGTTTGGATAAGTTACCTTTAAATCATCAGCACCAAGTATAAAATACCAATATTCAATTCCGTTTCCCGTTATATCACCATAACCTATTACAGCTGTTACAGTACCGCTTATTCCGTGATCATTGTGTGTAAAATCAATATAAGTAATAGAAATTCCGCCTGAGTTTTCATTTATCCATGCTGAGTCGGCTGCTGTTACTCTGAGAGTTCCGTCTCTGTATATTCCGTCGTCCCCTGTACAAGCAGTAAAGATTATATCAAATCCGCCTTCAAACGGAACAATCTCATAGCATTCCTCTGAAAATCCTTTTAATGTTTTTCCTCCTTGCGCATCATTAGAAATTGCAAATGCATCAGACATAAAATAACTTCCTCTGGCAGCATCTTCTGCTGATTGAGAATCGGCATCCCCTTTTTTACATGCACTTAATGCAAAAATAACCGCAAATATTAATAATGCGGAAAATTTTAACAGATTTTTTTTCATAATATTTAGATTTAGATAAGTAAGTGTATTTTTTTTGAAAGTTTGTTTTCTGTGTTAATTATTAAGGTTAACTGAAGAAAACATATAATGTTTAACAGTTATACACATAAAAAGAAGTTTACCCTGAAAATAAAACTTCAAACATATAACTGATAATTTCTGATTTCTGTATAATTATATATGTGATCGTGCCAAAAAAGATAATTAAAACTAATAACCTAAGATTTGCTGCTTTTTTTTGCTTTTTTGTAATATCTGTTTTGTAAGATTTTTTGAATTTACCTGTAAAATCAGGTTTATAATCTTCTTTTTCAACGGCTTCTTTTTGTTCTTTGGCTATTTTTATTTTTAGTTCTAATGCTTCCTTTCGTTCATCATAATATAAAGGTTTATAATTGAATTTATTATATTCAGGAAGTCTTATAAATCGTGGTAATCTCATAATATTTATAACGATTAAAAGGCTTGATTTATTCTAATAAGCCAATATCATATTTATTTTTACAAATTAATATATTCATACCGAATGCAAAATTTGCTCTTTTTGAATTTTTTAACCAATTATCAGATAAGTCACTTTCATTCATTGCCCAAAACGGAACGGAAAAGTTGTCTGTAATCAAATACATTTGTACAGGCCCCACCTTATAAGCCAAACCCATGCCCAAATTATTATACAGTCCGTCCATTATTGAATAACTTAATGAATATGACCATCCTTTAAAGAAGTTTGTATTTGCTGATATAGTATATGATGAATACAGACTTTTGTTTGAAAAGGCACCTCGATATAATAATCCGAAATCAAGCCAATCATATAAGGCAAAATTAGCTCCGAGATAGATTTTTGTATTTAATCTTGTAGTATATGCTGTTTTTTCAATATCAGGGTTAAATACCTTTAAAAGTGTATCAATCATATCGTTTTTGATTCGGTCTCCCAAAGTAGAATCAACATCGGTAGTAGCATCTTCAATACTACCTATATATTTTCCGATATCTAAACCTGAAAAAGTGAATGAAGCTTGTTGTGTTAAGATTACCGGATTGGTTTTCCATTTTATAAAACCAAAATCAATAAGAGAAGCTGAAAATAAAAAACGATCATATAATAAATATTCTGCACCTAAATCAATTGCAAAACCACCATTTCCGGGAAAGATTAAATCTGTAACATTACTGCCGATATCATCCGTGTATGTTGAATCATAAGCAATTCCTGAAATTTGATCTTGATCGTCATATTCAAACTCCCATTCCACAGGAGTTGATGTACTGATGTCAAAATCTGAATCAAATGTCCAATCATACATGCTGTCTTGGTGAGTTTCTGTGTACCAATCAATTTTCATTTTATTGGCTTTTAAATTAACACAGCCTGATAAAAATTTTAGCCGACCTCCTATTGTCAGTCCGGGAAATACTTCTTTTGAAACACCCGCAAAGATTTCTCGATGTACCATAAAATTTTGAACGAAGTCAAAAGATAAAGGAGTTCCGTCTTCTCTGTAATTCCCTCTTCTGAGTTCTATCAAATCTTTTGGGTAACGGAAGTTCTCATAAATTTTGTAGTTAATGCCGAATGTAATATAAAAGTCATTTGGAAGGGCTAATCCCATATTTAAAATTGAAAAGTTTGTTTCAAAATTAATGTCATTTACATCTTTTAACACTGATTCAATTACGTCAAGATCCGGCATAAATGAATCAATTGCAGTAGGATGCGGCATAGTTGCTTCGTTAATTGAAAAACCGGAATGAAAAGCATTTAATGAGAAATTCGGTGTTACCGGAAGTTCAATAAAAAATTTACAATCAAGCTGTTTTGCCGGGTTTTCATTTATTTGCTGCGGGAGATGTTTCATCCAATATGCAGTGTTGTTTTGGCTTAAAAGATTAGAATTCAGCAGGATTATAAATAAAAAACTGATATATGATATTTTAAAGATATTTTTCATTTTTATTCTTTTGACAGGGATTAAAAAAGATTATTAATTAAAATCATCATTTGTTGAGGCATCAAAATCTGCCTTAACTGCAATTTGGACTCCCATTTTGTAATATCCCAACAATTTAATAAAGAATCCGGTATTTGAATTATAAGAATTCAGTTTTCCTCTTATTATTATTTTTGAAGCATGAGAATCTTTTAAATATTTTATTCTTTCTTGGTCTAAGAATATTACAATTTCACTTTCATGCGATATTGTAACAATACCTGCAGCATCTGTTTCAGCTGATTCTAAATGCCAACCGTCTTCAGTTACATATTCGTTAAGATCAGTAAAAACAGAATCAACAATGAAACCAATATCTCCGGTATCTGTTGTATCTGTAAAATATATTTGAGCAAAACCGTCAATAGGAAATCCGTTATCAAATTTTATTTTTAAAGTTGCAGTTTTAATTTGTTCATATGTATCGCCGGACCAATCAAAATCGGTTGTATCTGTCATTACTATTGTATCAAGTCTTGCAGTGAGCGGAAGGTCAATATCTACATCTATAACCATTTCTTCTTCTCCTGTTACTGCAAAGGGCAAATTTTGTTGTGTATTGCTTCCTGCCGAAATATAAAATGATATATATTGGGGTACAGGAGAAAAAACTTCCGGAAGAACAGGCATTTCTGCTGTATCTATTACAACTTCGGAAAAAGCGGATTCTCCAAGAATTGTCGGTGCATTTATCGGGTATGAGGTATGGCCTGTATGGGATATCGCTTCTTCATCAATATTATGGAAAGTCAGAGTATCCAATTTGAAAAAAGTTATAATAGGTATCATATTATCAATCAAGAAAGTAACTTTAGGATTCTTAAAAAATAATTTACCGCCGATCATACTGTTGTAAACTTTCAATTTAGAAGTATCAGATTGAAGTTCAATTGTATCCGACGGTACAGGAAAACCATTTGGGGCAGGGTAAGGAATAGGAAATATTTCGTTCATACGGATTAAAATGAAATCTTCGTAATACATTCTTAAATGTATAAGATCGTTGTCATCAATTTCTATCCAAAGAGTCGAATCATCAGAAGGAATAAAATTTGCTAATGTAAGTTCTGAGTTAACAATCGGAATTGCGACACTACCGGTGAAATGAAGAGAGTCAAATTTTAACTTGTCAATTTCATCCAAGCCAAAATTTCTTCTGCAAGAGTTAATACTTAATAAAACAATAATAAGTATTAAACCTGCAAATAAATAACTAATTGTGGTTCTCATAATTATAAAGTTTTTATTTGCTGAATAAAGTCGGTCATGCAAAGTTAATATTTTTTATTTAATATATAACTGCTTATTTTAGGTTATATTTATATAAATAGTTATCGTTATTTCCTACAATTAATGAAAATTCATTTGATTGATCAAAAATTGTGATACTGAAGAAACCTGAACCTGTCAACGGAAATCCTTCACTCATTTCTCCTGAATTATTGATTAAAAAAATCATATTTTCGGATCCTGAGCCGATTCTGATATCATCTTCACTAAATCGGTAAATTGTCGGCTTAAATTTAATATCTTTATTATAATTACGTATGAATATTCTTTTATCATTTAAACCACTGTAAACTACAGTTCTGTTATTGTCGGTAAAAATATAATCCTGAATATTATCTCCGTTTATATCGTAATATAAAAAATAATGATCGTTTGAAAAAGTCTTTACATTCTTCTTTTCAACTTTCCCGTTTTCAAATATTTTATAAATTGTTCCTGAAGGATTTGTAACACAAAAATGTGCTTTTGATTTACTGTTCTTGCTTGCAAAAAATATTTCAGAATGTTTTGAAAGTGATATGTTTACTTCAGGTTTTACTCTTAGCTGTCCTTTTCGATTTAATATATATATGTTGCTTTTATCTTTAAAAACGATATAATCTTTATTATTATTTTGATATAATTTAATATTTCCGGTTACATTGCTCTTTGTCTTTTTAAACTCCCATCCTTTAATAATCTTTCCTTCTTTATCATAAAGATATACGCTTTTGTTTTTAGTTGCAATAATAATTCGATAATTTTTGTCCTTGTCATAATCAATTAGTAATAATCCGTTTGTTGCTTCTGATTTTAGCTTAATCGGATAAGTTTCTAACCAATTTCCTTTTCTGTCAATACAATATATTTTATTTTTTGTATTAAATAATAATTGGAGTTTGTTATTATTGTAATAATCAATTTGATATATATTACTCATTATTTTACCGTCTAATTGTCTTGTCCAAATGATCTTTCCTGATTTATCAATTAAATACAATTTATTAGCGGCATCTTGAATTACAATTTCTTTTTCTTCAGTATTATGATTAATGATAATATTCGGTTTGCCGGCAATTATTGTATCTAATCTTACTTCCCATACTGTTTCTGATGTTTGTGGTTCTTCAGTTTGAAGAGCAATGCTGAATGTTGTATAAATAGGATATGAGTCTGATATAAATTGAATTGCCGGACCTTGTACAGAAATAAGCGAACTGATATCTTCTGCGAGTTTTTTTGCTTTTGATTCAACAAGTATTTTTTCATATAAATTCAGGGAATGAAATATATCTGTATAGAAGAATATATTAGATTGACTTGGTAAAGATTTTATAAATTTATAATTCTGCGACTTTCTTCTGAATGTTTTATCCATAATATAAGAATCTATAATACATTCAAGATCACTGATTGATTCTCCGAAAACAATAAAATCATCAATAAATGTATAATATTCAGCATTGATATTTTGAAAAAATGTACCGTAATATAATTTGGGAAGATCTTTTACGGGAAGTTTATTTATCTTAAAATCAGCACTATATATAAAAACGTTCTTAAATAGATCTGTATTGATATTATTTTTTGAGCAATGTTCAGTAATTATTTTATTAAAAAATTCTTCTGTTTTAGTTTTGTCTTTAATTTTTATAAGTATATAAACATTGTGTTTTTTCCCTGTTTTATTGACATCTTCATAAACTAAAGCAATTTCATTATCTGTAAGATCATATAAGTTATATTTATCTTCATCAATTTTATAATTACTGTAGAATGAAGCCATATTAATTTGATGATCATTCAATTGCTTTATACTTGCCAAGAAATCTTCGTATTTATAATGATAGACTGAACCGTTTCCGATATTAAATGACAGAAATGCAGATGTTTTTTCGGGAAGGATTCTGAGTATATTGCTTTTTTTTGGATTTACGTTTTTAAATAAGTTTAAAAACTGCATTTCGGGTTTAAGAATAGTATGTCCGGTCAGTTTTATTTCTTTTCTTTTTATATTAATATCAAATACTGTCCAATCAGCAAAATTTTGTAAAATATGCTTTTTATCACGAAATGTATTATTTAAATATCCGTCGGTTGAATTAAAGAAGTTATTGTAGTTTATATAAATTTTAGCATCATTTTTATTTTTAACTTGCCTGTAAAGTTTAGTAAAATTAGCATCAGAAAAAAGCGATGCTCCGCTGTTTATGTTTTTAATTGCTTTTTGCAAAAGAATTTCCGAATAAGAGAAAAGAAAATAATCTTCAAAAAACGTGTAAAAAAATACATTTTTATTGCCGGATATATTTTGTTTTACAATTTCAGCTCCGGCAAAACTAATGTTTGTTAATGCTGAATTCGGAGCTGATTTTTTTATGATCGAATTAAGTTCATCAATGTTTTTTTTGTTATCTTTTGATCCTGTTGCAAATAAAAAATCAATATCTTTTCTGCCTTGTGAATGTGCAGAAATTATAACTGTTTTTTCATTAAGGAACTGTTTAATTTTTTTGTTTGAGTTTATTAATGAGTCCAAAAACAGAAAATCATTATAGAAATTATTGCTTAGACTCATCTTATGCAAGATTGAACTTAAATTTTCATTTTTAGAAATTTTATGAGATAAATAAGTAAAATCTTCGGTTTCAATAATTAAAGAAACTTTAGAGGGAATTGCATTAATTACGGGTGATAATTTTCTTTTTTTATTCCCGAAAAAAATTGCAACTAATATCAATGCAATTACTGCAACGACTGAAGTAATTAAAAGAATTTTGTTATTAAACATAAACATTAGGCCGTAAACGGCAGGTTTAAAGTTTCACAATATAATAAATTTTTTCGGAAGTTTCCGAAAAAAAGCCGAAATACTGAAGCCTGTCTGCCGTCAAGTAGGCAAGTTCAGCACAAGTTGTTGGGTATTAATAAAGTATAAAATTGTTACCTGCCTGACGGCAGACTGTTTTTTAACAATTTAACAATGCAGCAATAAAACAATTGAACAACTCACAAATATAAACAATCCCGTAAGAAAACAGGGATTGTTTATAATTTTCAGTAATGATTTAATTCTCTCTGTATTGTTCTTTTATTAAATCAAGAATATTATTAATCTCATCTGCATCCATTGAGGTTAATAATTTTAATCTTAAGGGTTTAAAGTTTTTAAGTCCTTTAAAATATAAAGCAAAATGTCTTCTCATTTCATAAAATCCTTTTTTGTCTTCTTTCAATTCTAAAGATCGTTTAAAATGGTCTCTTGCAATTTCTGTTTTTTCTTGGATGCTGATTTCCGATAATTTTTTTTTGTTTTCAAGAAAATGTCTGACTTCTTTAAATATCCACGGACGGCCGATACTTCCTCTGCCAATCATAATGCCGTCAACACCGTATTTATCAATTTTTTCTTGTGCTGATTCACCGTCTTTAATATCTCCGTTTCCGATAATCGGAATGTGTATGCGAGGATTATTTTTAACTTTACCTATTAGTGACCAATCTGATATTCCTTTATATAATTGTGTTCGGGTTCTTCCGTGAATTGTCAATGCTTTAATTCCGGTATCTTGCAGTTCTTCTGCAATTTCATCAATTATCAAATTGTCCGAATCCCAACCGAGACGAGTTTTTACAGTTACGGGCAGATCAACGGCATCAACAACGGCTCTCGTCATCTTTATCATTTTCGGTATGTCTTTCAACATTCCGGCACCGGCACCTCTGTTTGCAATTTTTTTCATAGGACACCCGTAATTAATGTCAATTAAATCCGGTTTTGCTTCTTGGGCAATTTTTGCGGCTTCTGTCATTGCATCAATCCTGTGTCCGTATATTTGAATACCAACAGGCCTTTCGTGATCATCAATTGCAAGTTTTTTTAATGTTTTTTCTACATTTCTGATTAAAGCTTCTGATGCAATAAATTCGGTATATAAAATATCGGCACCAAAATCTTTACAGACTTGCCGGAATGACCTGTCCGTAATATCTTCCATCGGGGCAAGAAGTAAGGGGAAGCGTTTTATTTCAATATTACCGATTTTCAATATAGTCTTATTTGTTCTGCTTTATTAAAATGCTTCAATGAGTTAATGCTTCAATGCTTCAATGTTTCAATGCTTTAATGCTTTCCGTTTAGATTAACGGTGAAAAAATGATGAAATTCTGCTGATTTTGCTGACAGATTCTAATTCAGTTCTTTAAATAACTTTTTAAAGTTTACTTTTTCATCAATTATTGAATTAAGTTCATCAATTTTAATACGCTCTTGTTCCATAGTATCTCTGTATCTTAAAGTAACTGTATTGTCTTCAAGTGTTTGATGATCAACTGTTATGCAGAACGGGGTGCCTATTGCATCATGTCTTCTGTAACGTTTACCTATTGAATCTTTTTCTTCGTATTGGCAATTGAAATCGTATTTTAATTGTTCTAAAATTTTTCTTGCTTTCTCAGGTAAACCGTCTTTTTTAACTAATGGTAAAATTGCTGCTTTAACAGGTGCTAAAACTTCCGGAATTCTTAATACTGTTCTTATTTCAGTTTTCCCGTTTTCTTTGTTAATTTCTTCTTCTTCAAAAGAATTTGATAAAACGGTAAGGAACATTCTGTCGAGACCTATTGATGTTTCTATTACATACGGAACATAAGATTCGTTTGTTTCAGGATCAAAATATTGCAATTTTTTTCCTGAAAATTTTTGATGTTGTGAAAGATCAAAATCAGTTCTTGAATGTATGCCTTCCAACTCTTTAAATCCGAAAGGAAAGTTAAATTCGATATCGGTTGCTGCTTTTGCATAATGTGCCATGTTTTCATGATCGTGAAATCTGTAATTTTCATCACCCATTCCCAAAGCTTTATGCCATTTCATTCTCGCATCTCTCCAATATTCAAACCATTTATCTTCTTCACCGGGTCTAATGAAGAATTGCATTTCCATTTGTTCAAATTCTCTCATTCTGAAAATAAATTGACGAGCAACAATCTCATTTCTAAATGCTTTACCTATTTGAGCAATACCGAATGGAAGTTTCATTCTTCCTGTTTTTTGCACGTTGAGGTAATTTACAAAAATACCTTGTGCCGTTTCGGGTCTTAAGTAAATTAAATCTGCATCTTCGCTTACAGAACCGAGTTTTGTGTCGAACATTAAGTTAAATTGCCTGACATCTGTCCAGTTTTTACTTCCTGAAACCGGGCATGCAATTCCGTTATCAATTATAATTTGTTTAATATCCGGAAGATCATCTTTTTCAAAAGCAGTTTTAAAACGACTTAATATTTCGTCAATATTTTTTTGACGTTCAATTATTCTGCCGTTAGTTGAACGGAATTGATCTTCATCAAAATCATCTCCGAATTTTTTTCTTGCTTTTTCAACATCTTTATTGATCTTAATGTTTATTTTCTCAACATGTTCTTCAATAAGAACATCAGCTCTGTATCTTTTTTTAGAATTTTTGTTGTCGATTAAAGGATCATTAAACGCCCCGACATGCCCTGATGCTTTCCAAACAGTAGGATGCATAAAAATAGCGGAATCAATGCCGACAATATTTTCATGCATCATTACCATTGAATCTTTCCAATATTTTTTAATATTTTCTTTCAGTTCGCTGCCGTTCTGTCCGTAATCATAAACAGCACTTAAACCGTCGTATATTTCACTTGATTGAAAAACGAACCCGTACTCTTTAGCATGGGCAATAACTTTTTTAAATTTATCAGGGTTTGCCATTGTTTTTTTTAAAATTCGGCTGCAAATTTAAACAATTATATTTTTTTTATTGGTTTTGTATATTTTTTTTGTTTAATGATACGAATTGATATGAATAATATCCGGGAGAAATATTATTGAAATATGGAAGAATTAAAAAAGCAACAAATCTTTAAGTTGTGGTTCTTTTTAAAAATGCTATGCATTTTAATAGTTAAAAACTACTGTTAATAATAGGTCGAAGTTATAAACTTCGCCCGGCTGGGGGAAAAAGAAAACTTGTGTTTATTATTAATATAAAAATGAAAATGTGTTTCACTGTTTTTTTGTTTTGCTTTTTATGAATGTATAAATCATTTTCCTTTTGTTAATTATAAATGCTGTTGCATTTATGTAGCTTAGAACCTACAATTTATATCCTGCATAGCTTGGAAGCTATGCAGAACGGCATCCTACGTGGAACTGGTTCTTTTTTTTTAAATGCTTTGCATTTTAATAGTTGAAAACTATTGTAATGAAACGGCGAAGTTAAAAACTTCACCAAGCATTTTAGCTTTTTTATATACTACCTGCAACAGGGCATTTGTGGGTTATTAATAAACTAAATAAGGATTATTTAGTTTATAAAGTTTATATCCGAAAATCGATTCAGTTTTATTTTTAATATCAAGAACACTAATTATAGCAAAACCTGAAAGTATAATATTCCCTTTAATTTGAGTTTTGCAGGAATATAAATAATTATTCCCAGTAACATGAATAAAGTCAAATAGGTTTTCATCATCTGGAGCAAAAATGTAGAGATACATGCTTTCAATTTGAGAATCAGAATCATAATATGTCATTTTTACTTTTAG
>JAUVIG010000629.1 GCA_030592825.1 Chlorobiota bacterium
GCAACGTACAATACCTCCAAAAATATTAAGTAAAATAGCTTTTACATTTTCATCTTTTAATATAATCCTGAATCCTGCTTCAACAGTTTCAGCATTAGCTGTACCGCCTACATCCAAAAAGTTTGCAGGTGAACCGCCTGACATCTTAATAATATCCATTGTAGCCATTGCCAATCCTGCTCCGTTAACCATACATCCGACATTACCATCCAATTTTACAAAATTCAAATTATATTTTCCTGCTTCAACTTCAACAGGGTCTTCTTCTGAAAGATCTCTCATCACAGCCAAATCTTTGTGTCTGAATAATGCATTATCATCAAGATTCACTTTTGAATCAACAGCAAGGATTTTATTATCAGATGTTTTCAACACCGGGTTTATCTCAAACATAGAAGCATCACTCTTTTCATAAGCAGTATATAATGAACTTACAAATTTTGTCATTTCTTTAAAAGCATTCCCTTCCAATCCGAGATTAAAAGCAATTTTTCTTGCTTGAAACGGTAACAAACCAATTTTCGGATCAACTTCTTCTTTATGAATAAGATGTGGCGTTTTTTCAGCAACAGTTTCAATATCCATACCTCCTTCAGTCGAGTACATAACAATATTTCTTCCTTTTGATCGGTCTAACAAAACACTCATATAGAATTCGCTTGTTTCTGTTTCACCCGGATAATAAACATCTTGTGCTACCAATACTTTATTAACCTTTTTACCTTCCGGTCCGGTTTGATGCGTAATCAATTGCATCCCTATTATATTATTTGCCAGTCCTTTAACTTCATTCAAAGATTTTGCGAGCTTTACACCACCGCCTTTTCCTCTTCCGCCGGCATGAATTTGAGCTTTTACGACCCACCAAGTTGTTCCGGTTTGCTCTGTTAATTGTTTTGCCGCTTCAACTGCTTCATCAGGTGTATCAGCAACAATTCCCTCTTGAATTCTAACACCGAAACTTTTAAGAAGTTCTTTACCTTGATATTCGTGTAAATTCATTACTTTTGTTTTATTTTTTTATAAAAAACTTATGAATTTTTAAAGTTCCAAATTTAGTTTTTTTCAACAAATTAAAAAATCTGTATATAATATTTTTTTATATGTTTATTAACAATGATTGAATAATGAGTCCACTCCGAAAAGTAATATCTTGCAAAAAAAGGTGCATAGCAACTTCTTTAATTGGCAGACAATAAGCCTATTGCATTATTGGATTTTTGCAGAATTAGTTGCTTTGCACCTTTTCGGAATAGTCTCAATAATACAATTATTAAATGATAGAATGACATAATTATGCGAAAACTTTTAAACAGTGAGTTGGGAAGAAAGTCAGTTGATGAATTTAAAAAAGCTGATAAAATTCCTGTTACGGTTGTATTAGATAATATCAGAAGTATGAATAACATTGGTTCCGTTTTCAGAACTTCGGATGCTTTTATGATTGAAAAAATTTTACTTTGCGGAATAACAGCTGTACCTCCGCATAATGATATAAGAAAAACGGCTCTCGGAGCTACGGAATCTGTTGATTGGGAATATTTTGACAAAACAGAAGATGCGATAAATCACCTAAAATCGAATTATTACATTATCATATCTGTTGAACAAGCAGAAAGCAGCATTATGTTGCAAAATTTTATTATTGAGAATGATAAGAAATTTGCTTTGATCTTCGGGAATGAAGTTAAAGGAGTTCAACAAAAAATTGTTGACATAAGCGACTATTGTATTGAGATACCTCAAGAAGGAACTAAACATTCTTTGAATATTTCAGTTAGTGTTGGTGTAGTTCTTTGGGATTTTTATAAGAAAATAAGTTTTTAAAATGACAGGAATTAACATATCAAAAACACAAAATTACTTCTTCATAGGAATTGCCGGTAACGGAATGAGTGCAATTGCACAATATCTTGCAGGAACAAGTAAAAATGTATCCGGTTCCGACAGGCAATTTTCAAATGAGATAAAAATTACACGACAAAAACAATTAGAAGCAGAATGTATAAAATGTTTTCCGCAAGATACTTCAGGTATTAATTCTGACATTGAATTAGTTGTAGTTTCCAAAGCCATTGAACCAACTGTTCCCGAATATAAAAAAGCACTTCAATTGAACATACCTGTAGTAATGCGTTCTGACCTGCTGGCAGCAATCAGCCAAACA
>JAUVIG010000460.1 GCA_030592825.1 Chlorobiota bacterium
GTAACAACAAGAGTAAATATTACAAGTTTTTCTTGTTTTCCGGTATCATCATTCCCAACATCAAACTTTATATTATTTCCTACCGTAATTTCATAATCTTGCTCATCGCTTTGAATTTCTGCAAGTATTTCCTCAATTTGTTTCTGAACTTCTTTTCTTTTAATTTCGGTATAAAAATTTTTTCCGAGTGTAGTCTTTTGTTCTGCCGGAACAAAATGTTTATATATTAAAGTTGCCAAATTCCATTGATTTTCTTCTCCTGTGTAGTTCGGGTATTTTTTGTTTTTCAGTTCTTCGACAGATAAATTTAAAATGTCGTTTAAAGCAGTAATGATACTTTCTCTTTGTGATTCTGTTTCACATTGTAATTCAGCATTTTTGAAATACTCATAAGCATCATTTGTTTGATTGTTATTAACACTATCATTTATTGTTATTATACTTTTCAAAGCTTTATGTAAGTCATTTATACAAGAATTTGCCTCATCAGTAAATGTACCTCCATTTATAAAACAAGGTGAAGTAATAATAAAATAATCTTTAGTTTCTCCGTAATATATTGGAATGCACCATGAGCGATCTTGGTATAATTTTATATTATTAATTAACTCTTGTTTTCGATTTATTGAATAAAGATTAAGGATTAAAGAAGGATTTAATTTTCTGCTTCTATACGATGTGAATTTTTTGTTCGGGTTTAAATATTTAATGACAGCAATCGGGGTATCAGCACCTTGTGTAGTATTACTTTCATTAAATCCACTTGTAATAACCTCACATTCCCACTCATCGGGAGCAACAGAACAAAACTTATTAAATATTGTATTTTTTACATCGTTACCATACATTAATCCGTTTGTATTCCATGTTTGAATATTATTATATTCATCAATACTTATAAGAGTATTTAATTTATCGTTAAAAATCAATGTTTTAATTAAGACGATAATACTGTTGTCTCTGTTGAAAGAATAAACTTCTTCGCCGGATTTAATACGCCAAAGTTTAATTGTGTTGTCTTTAGCTGCACTTGCAATATAAGTTCCGGCATTATTTAAAGTTACGGCAGTTATTTCTGCTGTGTGTGCTTTATATGTTCTTGATTTTCTGTAATTCCAAAATTCAATGTATCCGTTTGATTTTCCGATTATCAGCAATTCTCCGTTGTAATATATGCAGCTTGCTTCTTTTGAAACGGAATCTGCTGCAATAGTTTCCGTTAATCTCATATTTATATTTTGTGCATTTGTTGTTTTTGCTCCGATAAATAACAGAGAACATAAAATAGTAATGGTTAATTGTTTTCTTTTTGTCATGATTAACGTAATTAATTGAGTTAATTTATTTGCTTTTTATCTGTTTAAATCTATTTTCAATGTCCTTTTCGATTCTAATTGTCAGTTCTTGTAAAGCCAAAACTCTTTTTTTCCAAATATAACCACTTTCAATTTTAATCTAAGTCATGTCTTCGGCATACGGATTAATATCATTTTGAATAAATTTTACTGCCTCTTCCGGTTTTATTTTCTCTGTAAGTCCTGCATTACAAATTAGTTTATAAAGATTATCATCAGATATGGTCTGCTCTATTATCTTATTTACTTCTGTTTTTGTAAGATTATTCGGAAATTCTAATTCAATAACATTAGAATAAAACATATGGGTTTTTAAAAAGAAAAGGGTAACTAATGAAATCATGATTAGTAATATTCCCAATAATTTAAAAGTCTTGTTTCTCTTACGGCTTTTAATAAGCATTATAACAATTCCTGTCAGAAGAATTATTAATGACAGAATTAATAATAAGGTAAAATTCATAATATCAATTTTTTTATTCTATTTATACATTAACCCGTTAGTATTCCAAGTATTAATATTATTATATTCATCAATACTTATAAGGATGTTTGAATCATCATTAAGAATCAATGCGGTAATTAAAACAATAATACTGTTGTCTCTGTTAAAAGAATAAACTTCTTCACCGGATTTAATCCGCCATAGTTTAATTGTGTTATCTTTACTTGCACTTGCAATATAAGTTCCGGCATCATTCAAAGTTACGGCAGTTATTCCCGCTGTGTGTCCTTTAAAAGTTTTTATTTTTTTTGTATTATTGTAATTCCGAAATTCAACAGTTCCGTCTGACTTTCCGATTATTAAAAAGTTTCCGTTGTAATATACACAGCTTGCCTCTTGTGATACAGAATCTATCGCTATAGTTTCCATTAATCTCATACCGGTAGTTTGGGCATTTGTTATTTTTGCTCCGATAAATAACAGAGAGCATAAAATAATACTGATAAATTGTTTTTGAATTTTTAACATAACTTTTTTCATCTTACACAGATTTTTTAATTAGTGTTTGTCCATAATGTCCGATTTCTTCGTTATCCTCATGTTTACAATCAGTCATTTACAAAAGTAAACTCCTGATTACAAACACTTCGGATGCCTCGAACTCGAACATTTTGAACCAAACACTGACTTTATAGACACATACTAATTAGTTGTATATTATTTCCACATCAAAGATGTTTAAATTTTTAATAATCCATAAAAAAATTGGTAAGTTGATAATTGAATTTAAAATTACAAACCGAAATTACTTTATTGTACTATTAATCAGCCAATTATAATTTTCTTCGATTATAGTTTAAAATAACTGTGATATTTGTACTGAAAGTAGCTTTTAAGCGGTATAAACCGCTAAAAAGTAAATTTTTCAAAGCTACATTTTAGCGGTTGTAACCTTAAAGGTTGGTATAGGAAACGTTATTATTCTATACCACAGCCAATCAGTTATTTATATATCTTGTTTTCATATATTCAGACTCAACTAAATAGTTCTTATCATTTCCGTAAATAAACAATACACTTCCGTTTTTTATTGTGTCTATTATGCTTTTGGACAATCCGTCGGGTAATGCCGGGCATCCCCAGCTTCTGCCTAATCTGCCGTGTTTTTTTATAAAACTTTTACTTACATAATTTGCAGCATGTATAACAATTGCTCTTTTTCTTGCATTATTATTTATATTTTTTTCCATTCCGTCTAATTTCAATGAATATCCGTGTTTCCCGGAGTAAGTTTCGGCAGTGATAAAAAACCCGATGCTACTCATTTTAGAACCGGGCATATTTGAAAATTCAGAAGCATAATTTTTTCCTGAATTTTTTCCGTGAGCTGTTAAGCAATTAAAAAGCAACTTATTATTATCAATATCAATTACAAAAAATCGTTCTTTTGTTGAAGGTTTAGAATAATCAATTATTGTAATAATATTTTTCTTTTTTTGATCTAATTGATAATAACCTATCATAGCAATTTTAAACACATCAAAATTTATAACTCCTTTTAAATCAGCTTTTTTGTAAACAGCTTCAATTTCATCTTGTAAATCATTGCTTATTGCCGGCATTTCATTTGTTTTGCTGCAATTTGAACAATAAGAGTTAAATAATAAGTTAAAGGATATTAAAAATATATA
>JAUVIG010000298.1 GCA_030592825.1 Chlorobiota bacterium
ACACATGTAAAAGAATTACCTTCTATTATAGTATAACTTGTTCCGCCATTAGTTGAATAGTAAATATTGAAACTCCAAGAACCTGTATATTTAGGAGAAAAACGTATTTTCCAATTTATTGGTTGTGACCCAGATTCTGTAAAGTTTTCTTCATACTGACTACTTCCATAACCATAACCGCCATCGGGTAAAGAATTACATTCATACTCATAATCCTTAAAATAAAAGGCGTTGACTTTGGTAGATTTAAAAGAGTAATAAAATCTAGCATAAATATCAATTTCATCAGGATTATAAGGATTTCCGTTAAAATTTAATACTTCAAGATCAATTTCAAATTTTTTATATTTCCCAATTGTGCTTGGGTAATTTATTATATTTACAGACGGTTTTGGAACTATTTGACTATTTAGTAAATAGGGAAAGAATAACAATAATATAAGCGTAAGTTTTTTCATTTTTATTAATTTATATGGTTTATTAAAATTATTTTAATTTTGCCTGATTTCTTCCTGTAGGTTGCCAAATTCCGCTCTTAACTCCTGATATAAATTTAAAAAATCCAATTAGCAGTGCTGAATTCATACCGTAAAAATGTGTGAAATATCTAATAAGGGGCAAATTTATTTTAAATAATTTAAAAAGATTATCAATTGCCGGAATAATAAATGTAAAAAGAAAGACAAACAAAATATATTTATATAATATAATATCTGATAATATAATATTCAGGCACAGAGCAAATGATATGAAAAACGGGCCTAACCATCTTAATACTTTATGAGACAGAAAACAAAATGATAAACCTTTTCTTTTAGAAAACAGCAATTTGAAAAATGTTGATAAATTTTGGAAGTTTCCGGTTGATATCCTGATCTTTCTTCTGAATTCCTCTTTAATATTGTCTGAAACATCTTCATAAACAATTGCATCTTTATTATTAACAGCCATTTTATTTTGAGCAAGCACACTCATATTTATAAAAAAGTCATCAACCAGAAAATTTTCGGGAACAATTGAATAGAGTTCTTTTCTTATGGCATAACATCCTCCGAACGGTCCCATCATAGTTCCCCATAATTTGCCTTCGTTTTTTTTTATTTCAACTTCTCTTGAAATGTAGGAACTTTCCTGAACAGAAATACCTTTTATACTGATTGATTCTTTTGTATTAATCATTCTACTGTCAGTCAGCCCGATTTTTTCGTTTTTGAAATGTTTGACTAATTCGAAAATCGTATTTTTTTCAAGCATTACATTTGCATCTGTCAGCACCAAAATATTACCGGTTGCTTTAGTAAATAATTGATTAATTACATTTGGTTTACCTTGTCTTGTTTTAAACTCAAAAAAATGCAGATTACTATATTTTGAAGATAATTCAATCACAAGATTATTGGTATTATCTGAAGAATTATCCGAGCCGATAATTATCTCTAACTTATCAGAAGGATATGAAGATGCATAGATTGATTTAATTTTTTCAGAAATAACTTCTTCTTCATTATATAATGACATTAATACAGATACAGACGGTAAATCATCTGAAATCTTGTAAATTACAGAATTTTCAGATTTATTTTTTGCCAATAGTTTTAAAATAAACGGAAATAACATATAGGAATGAAATATCGCAAAGATACAGGTCCAAAACAGTATTTGAAAAAATAATTCCATTTTTTATATAATGCGTGAATGCTTAAATGTTAAAATCGTCGGAAGGTAATAATTTAAGAAATTCAGCAAATCCAAGTTATTTAATCATTTTCGCATTTAATCATTCAATCATTGTTTCGTAAAACTCAATTAATGTTTTTGAGATTGCAAAATTATCAAAATAATCTGAAATAAAGCTTTGTGCATTAGATGAAATTTCTTGAATTAATTTATTATTCTTATAAATCTTTATAATTTGCTCAATAAATTCTTTTGCATTATCAGCAATTAAGAAATCTCTGCCGTTTTTTCCGGATATACCTTCTGCTCCTTTAGATGTTGTTAAAATTACTTTCCCTGCTGCCATTCCTTCAATAATCTTTATTCGCATACCGCTTCCTGACAGTAACGGAACAATCATAGTTGTTTGTGAGTGAATAAATTTTAAAGCATCTTCAATTTCACCGAGATAAATAATATTTTCATAAGTATTAAACTTTTCAACTAAGCAATCCGGTGCATTTCTTCCGGCTATTGTAAAAGTCTGGTTTTTATTTACTTCAATAAGCTTGCTCCAAACATTTTCCAAAAACCAAATCAGCCCTTCTTGATTCGGAATCCAATCTAAAGATCCAAGATGAAATAATTTTGCAGCGTCAAAATTTTGTTCTTTTATTTTGTACTTATTTGAATCCACTCCCGTAGGGCTAACATGTATTTTTCTTGTGTTTCCCAATAGATTAAAATGCTCTGCATCTCTTTTTGTGATTGGAATCAACAAGTCATATTTATTAATATAGAATGTTTCAAACTTCTTAATCCTTTTGTATAGATTTTTCAGATATATTTTTTTCAGAAGATTTTCTTCTTGCAAATAAGTTTTTTCCCAAATTTCATGTTCAATATTATGCGCTCTGTAACTTACACAGGAATTAGAATTTTCTTTAATAATTTCAATATAAGGCATCATATATAAGCCTTCAATTTGAACAATATCGTATGTGTTTTCTTTTAATATTTCTTTAAGTTTAATTTTAAAACTATTATTAATAAATCTTTCTGCATTATAAGGTAAACTTGAAAATAATAAGTTTTTTAATGCTTTTAATAATTTGATATCAGTATCAATATCAACAGCATAAATGTTAATGTTTTTCGGTAATTTGTTTTGTGTTTTGAGTAAATTAACAGAATGCTTTTTTGTATTTAATGCAAGTATATCAACCTTATTATCAAATTTTGCAAATCCCTCGCTTAAGTTAAACACTGCAATGGAACCTCCGTCTTTCGGCGGATAAGGTACTTTATTATGAATCTGAAGAATTCTCATACGAGAATAATTTAGTTTTATTGTTGATTATTAATTTTCACTTAAAAAAGTATACCTTATTCAGGTATGGACAAACTTTAAACTTTGAACTTGAGACTTTCTCCTTTAAAACTTATCCCTTACTTATGCCCCGGTTTTAAAAATTGCTGAATTGTCTTCAGAATTTCTTGGAATTTTTGAGTACTGACAATTTTAGAATCTTTCGTAGCTTTATAAGTAATAAATACACCGAGAGGAAATAAAATCCCGGAAGCAAGCCATGCACCTACGAAAACCGGCAAAGCATCTTCTGTGGCTGCTTTTTCACCCATTATATAAAGAACATAATAAAACATAAAAAATACAACGGAAACGAGAATAGGTAATCCGAATCCGCCTTTTCTTATAATGGAACCCAAGGGAGCTCCGATAAAGAAGAAAATTAAACAAGCAAATGATAAAGAGAATTTCTTATACCATGCTAATTGATGTTTTTTCAGCCATTTCAACCTGTTATATAATGACTGATCGTTATTTTCAAGATTAACTCTTATTTTTTTTATTGAGTTTATAGATTCTGTTAAAACCTGCAATTTGTTTTTATTGCTCATTTTTTCGTACAAACTGTCCAGATTTATTAAGGATATTAATTCTTCCGGGTTTTTATATTTATTTATGGAATCTGTCTTATAATCATCTGTTCTTTTTTTATCGTATATTTTTTTTTCATGTTTAAAGTAATTAAAGTTCATTAGTTTATCTTGAAAATTGACTGTTCTCGTATCGAATTCGTTTTTTAAAGAATCTATAACTATCGACAGTTGAGAAGTGTTCATAATCTCGTAATGTCTTTTAAATAAATTTTCATTACTTTCTTTCATTGAGATATCCGGAAGTTGAAATATAATCATTTGTTTAGAAAAATAATCGCGTCTGAACGGATATTCTTTATTCCCTTTTTTTTCTTTCATATCAGTAAAGTTACTTCCGTTATATAAGGTTACGATCATGTTTTTTTGATCATCGGTAATTCTGATTTCTCCGGAATCAGCCACAGTAACTTCTTTGTTTCCTTTTTGTTTTGTATGATCATAAATCATAAATCTGTACATCATTCCGGTATTCATATCTTTATCGTCAATTTTTATGCTGAAACCGTCAATTTCATTATTAAATACACCTGTTTTAATGTTTAATTCAGGGCGTTTTCTTGAAACATCATACAGTAATTTTGCATATTTTAATGTTGTATAAGGAAGTACATTATTTGAAAAGAAAAATGCACCTGTACTTAGAGCTGCCATAAAGATAATCAGCGGATTCATGATACGCCATAACGAAATACCTGATGATTTCATTGCCGTAAGTTCAAAATGTTCACCCAGGTTTCCGAATGTCATAACGGAAGCAAGTAATACAGCGAGAGGTAATGCCATAGGTACTAAACTGGCAGCTGCATAATATAATATCTTGACAATTATCGTCCAGTCTAAACCTTTACCTATAAGGTCTTCAATCCACAGCCAAATAAATTGCATTAATAAAAAGAAGATAGATATTGCAAATGTAATTATAAAAGGACCGATGAACGATTTTATGATCAGCAGATGTATTTTTTTCACGTATTTGTTTTTTCAATACAAAAGTAGAAAAATATAGATGAATTATTTTATTATGAAAGTTAAATAAGGTTAATATTTACGATTTTCAAAATCTTCTTTTTTTTTGTCTTTTATTCTTTTTGAGATAAGAAATATTATAATAATAACAGCAATTATGAAAGCTAACAGCTGAAATGCAAAAATGATCATAGTTTAATATTATCTTATAAAATTTTGTTAATTAGATTTTTGCTTGTGTGTTGCAACCTGTAACCTGCAACCTGTAACCTCTAAAAAAATGTATAATATTACTTAATCTTAACAGCAGTCCCGAATGCTAATATCTCTGCCGCACCTTGAGAAACTGCAGAAGTTGTAAATCTGACATTAATTACGGCATCTGCACCCATTGATTCAGCATCTTTAATTAATCGTTGAATAGCTTCTTCTCTTGAATCTGCAAGCAGCTTTGTATATTCACTGATTTCTCCGCCGACAATATTTTTTAAACCGGCAAAAATATCTCTTCCGATATGCCTTGCTCTGACTGTACTTCCTCTTGCAATTCC
>JAUVIG010000634.1 GCA_030592825.1 Chlorobiota bacterium
ATTCATCGTCTTCGGGATAATACAGAATTGTTTTTATAAGATCACCGTTACTCTTTGTTTTATGTATTTCTTTAGGTTGCAGCAATCCGTCTTCATAAACATACGTGGTAATTACTGTAATTTTATTATCGGGGCTTGAATATATTTCATTTTTAGTTGATAATAACTTTACGTTTGTCTGATTATATTCATAATAAGCATATCGAAATATGGATTCACCCTGAATACCGTTAATAAACGGGCTTCCGTTAAAAACTCTTATTGCTTTACTGTATTTGTCAGTATTTTCAAAAACATAATTATATTCAGTTTTTGATTTTGGATTATTATTGTTGTCATATATTTCTTGTTTAAGTAATATTCCATTTTTAATATGCGGAATAATTTTTAAATCATAGGGAAAAAAATCATCGGGATATGCTTCATAAGGATGATGCACACTGTATCTATGAACTGTTTTACCGTTCATTCCTTTGTCAGGTGCACCGGAAATATCAATTCTGCCGCCTTCATATGCTGTAATTTTATTATATAAAACATATCCTTTATCAACGCTTAAGTCATAACTTAATGAAACATCAGCATATTTAGGATTCCATGGATTGCCCGGAATTGTCCAATTATAGTTCTTAATCGGGTAATTCAACAACCTGCCCGAGGAATAACCGTCATCGTTCAAATAAGAAAAATCAGTAACTAAAGAGCTGCCTGAATTATGTTTTGTAATTCTTTTTACCCGATAACCTCCTTTTGCAATATTATTCTTATCAACTCCGGGGTTGTTTTCGTCTAAATAAGTGTTCCACCTCTCATCATGCCAAGGATCATTAATATCTGTCGGGAAAAAATAGCTGTTATTTTCGTACTCAAATTTTGTATATCCTCCTGCAGGGTAATGTACTTCTCCTAACATACCGCCGGAAATATAATTAAAACGATACGGAGGTAATTTATCAGTTTCATTGTTTGGGTTTATTTCTTGTATCTTTTTTAAATGTGATCCGGTGTAATTTAATGCAAGTTCTTTAATTTTCTTGTTTTGTTTATCTTTTACGATAATCTTATTTAAAAAATAATTTTTGTTATAGTTGTTAGTAGGATAACAAGTGGAGTAGGTAGCATTTGATTGAATGAAATTAAAATTTATTTCTTCTCTTTTAGTTTCAATTGTTGATATAAGCACTTTGTTTGTAAGTTGTTCGTATTTAGAAACAATATTGATATCTATCGGGTCAATTTCCGGGTCCAAAAAACTTAAATGTAAATCGTAACCAGTAAAATGTTTACCCTTTGTCAGTGTTACAGAATCGTTTTTTTCATAGATGAACTTTATATAATCAACATTATCATGTGAGGTCATTTTTGTTAAATGCCATGATGTATAAATTTCAGAAATTTCCTCTACATCGCATGTGTTTTCAGGAAAGTAATAATAATAAGTTAAAGAAATCGGTTTAAAAAGGTATTTTACACCGTTTGGGTCAGTTACTAAGAATATATTCTCGTATGTTCCATCCTCGTCAGTATATTCATCATGAAACCGGATATCAACATTGCTTTGTGAAAGTGTATAGATTTCACCTTCGTTATTGTACAGAAATTTAAGTGATATTCCGGGTAAATTCAAGGAGAAAATATCAGGCTCTCCGTCCAAATTATTGTAAACACTCCTATAATCTATCTGACTGATCACATCAGCACCGCTTTCACGAAATCCCCCCCAATACAATACACCATTGTTACCGGATGTATCAAAATCATCCTGATCCCTTATTTCTCTGCTTATAGTTCCGTATGCGCTAATATTCCAACCATAGCCAACTTCAGAAGGCAGTTCACCTTGTTGAGTGCAATTTTTCGAATAAAATATTGAAACAGGAAAACTCAAACTTCCGGATTTAGCTTCCCATACAGGCACAGATACACTCGGTGCTCCTGTGGAAAAATTCACCAGTATTCCTCCGTATTGATTAACCAAAGGGTGAGATAAAGGTGTAGGATCTTGTCCGTAAACTTGTGTAATACAAAATATTGTAATAAATAAAATGATAACTTTTTTCATGTCTTATTCAATTATAATTTTCTCAAAAAATAAATTATTTAATGTTTCTGCAATTA
>JAUVIG010000158.1 GCA_030592825.1 Chlorobiota bacterium
ATTTTATATTGCATTACGGTGATCTTACAGATTCAACAAACCTCATTAGAGTTATTCAAGAAATTCAACCGGATGAGATATACAATTTAGCAGCAATGAGCCATGTTCAAGTAAGCTTTGAAACTCCTGAATATACAGCAAATGCAGACGGTATAGGAACCTTAAGAATATTAGAAGCTGTAAGGCTTCTGGGACTAACGAAAAAAACAAAGATCTATCAAGCCTCAACCAGTGAATTATACGGCTTGGTTCAAGAAGTTCCGCAAAATGAAAAAACAGCTTTCTACCCCAGAAGTCCGTATGGTATTGCTAAACTATATGCATATTGGATAACCGTTAATTACAGAGAAGCATACGGAATGTTTGCTTGTAACGGTATTTTATTCAATCATGAATCTCCGATAAGAGGGGAAACTTTTGTAACCAGAAAGATAACAAGAGCAACAGCAAAAATTGCCCTCGGATTACAAGATGTTTTATACATAGGAAATCTTTCTGCAAAACGTGATTGGGGCCATGCAAAAGATTATGTAAAAGCTATGTATCTGATGATGCAACAAGAAAAACCGGAAGATTTTGTAATTGCAACAGGAAAAACGACAAGTGTTCGAGATATGATAAGAATGGCTTTTGGAGAAGCCGGAATTGAGCTTGAGTTTAAAGGCGAGGGGAAAGAAGAAATCGGAATAATTAAAACTGTAATCGGAGATTATGCAGAACATTTGAAACCGGGGAAAATCGTCATTAAAGTTGATCCGGCATATTTCAGGCCGACTGAAGTTGATTTATTAATCGGCGACCCTACCAAAGCAAAAACACAACTCGGCTGGGAACCTAAATATACATTAGAACAATTAGTAAAAGAAATGGTTCAATGTGATTTAAAACTTATGCAAAAAGATAAGTTCTTAAAAGATTCCGGTTATGAGGTTAAGAATTATTTTGAGTAATAATTCATGCAAAAACTTAATTACAAATTGATCATTTCTCATACTTTGGCAGGAATCTTTCTTATTTGGGCTTTAAATGAATTGGTTTATTTGTATGATACAGAACTTTTAAGAATTTATGATGAAATAAATATTATTGATGCTTGGAGAATGGATAATAAAGCAGAACGAATCAGTAAGTTTTTACTTCTGAAATATACAAGTTCATACATTGGTTTAATAATTACGTTTATAATATCTTTAAGTATAACATTAAAAAGAAAATTTGGCGGAATTAATTCATTTATTGCATTTTTAATAATTATTGTGCTTATTCGATTGGGTATAATAACTTCAGAAATTGTTGAAAAAGTTGTTTATTTTCCGGGAGAAATACTGTTTGGATTTTCAGTAAAATCAGTCAGTTTAAACGGAATACTGTTGCTTTCGATCAGTCTTTGGTTATATTTCTCTAAATTTGTTTATAAAATAACAAACAAAAAAGTTGCACCATAAGGCAACATTTTGTAACTTTGTATTGTGAGCAAAAAATTAAAGCACCGAAACATCATTTTTTACAAGAACTACTTTTCAGAGTTTTTTATAACCCAGACTGACAAAGTAAAGAATAAAATAATCTGGACCTTTGAATTAATAGAAGAAATTCCAAGAGTTCCGGAAACTTATCTTAAACATATTGAGAATACGGACGGACTATACGAAATTCGTGTACAGTCAGGCAAAAATATTTATAGAATATTTTGCTTTTTTGACAAAGGTAAATTGATTGTTTTAGCAAACGCTTTTTATAAAAAAACACAAAAGACACCTAAAAAAGAAATAAAAAAAGCATTAAAAATTAAGGAGGAATATTATAATGAAAAAAAGTAACACAAAGACACTTGAACAATTCAAAGATGAACATTACGGTAAATACGGGACTCCTAAACGAAACAAATTAGAATCCGGGTACAAAATGTTTAAAATCGGAGCTTTAATTCATGAAGCAAGACTTAAGAAAGGATTAACACAAGAAGAACTTGCCGGAAAATGTGGAACGACAGAATCTTATATTTCTAAAATTGAGAACAATGTTAAAGAAGTTCGTATTTCGACTTTACAAAAAATTGTAGAACTTGGTTTCGGAGGACAATTACAATTGTCAATTAAACTCTAATAAATAAAATGCCAAACGAACATCAAATGAGAGAAAAATTGATTATGGAGCAGGTAGAGGCACTCATGGGCAAAAACCGAATATTTTTAATCATTACAGTATAATTATTGTGAATTACAAATGTCGTGTAGTTGGCAGTAAGCTTTAAAAAACTGTCTCCAAAATGAAAACAGAACAGATGAAAGCAACATATGAACTACTAGAAATCATTCTTGATTTTATTAGTACCTTATTATGGCCGATTATTGTGATTAGTATTGTTGTAATATTTCGAAAGGAGATTAGAAAACTAGTTGGTAATGCAAAGAAACTTGAATTACCGGGTGGGATCTCAATTGAGACAGTAGTTGGAAACGAAATTACTAAAGCAAAAGAACTTGCAAAGGAAATAAAGACTGAAAGAAAACCAGAGGTTCAATACATTATCGACCATGCCGATATCCAAAAAAATACTATAGCCAACAAAAGAATGATAGAACTTGGACTCAAAACATCCCCAAGTGGTTTAGATTTAAACTATTATAAAAGGATTGCGGAAACAGACTTGCGTCTTTCACTAGTTGGATTGAGAATTGATTTTGAGTTAATGTTAAAAAACTTGGCACAAGGATTTGATATTAAAATAAAAGAGAAAGAACCTATCTCAAAAACTATTTCAAATTTGTTTAGCAAGGGAGCAATAACCTCTCGACAATATGAATTTATAAATACGATATTTAAAATTTCAAACGCAGCTGCTCACGGTGCTAATATAAATAAGGATCAGGTATTTGAAGTGTTAGATATAGGACAAGTTTTAATTGATGATTATATTGCATGGCTTGATTGGGGATTTAGAAATGAATAAAGCCAACTTAAAAAAATAAAACCAATAAAGGGGTTGAATTGTAAATTGAAACATGAAAAAAAGAACAAATGTTTTATTAAAATTTTATCCTTTCCTCGAAAACATCAACAAACCAAAAAAAGTAAAAGCTCCGTTTACAATAAGTAATTCAAAACCAAACTTATAACCGAATAAAAGTTGTTCTGAAAACACATTTAAAAAATATACTAATATCGGCGATATTATTGCAATATAAGGTACAACTTTATCAATAACTTTTCTCTTTGTTAATAAGCCGAAAGCAAATAAACCTAATATCGTTCCGTAAGTATATCCTGCAGCTTTAAATACTGCCGATATTACACTTTCATCATTTAAAAAGTTAAATATCAGGATAACGATAAATAATAATAAAGAAAAGCCCAGATGTACCAATCGCTTTGTTTTTCTGATATCCTTTTTTTCATCATTAACATTCATATTTAAGAAATCAATACTGAAAGATGTCGTTAGGGCAGTTAATGCTGAATCGGCACTTGAAAATGCAGCTGCTGTTATTCCTAATAAAAAAACTATTCCCGCAAAAATTGAAAAGTTATTTAATGCCAATGTCGGATACAGATCATCTGTTTTTGCCGGAATAACAATGCCGAATTTTGAAGCATATATATATAATAATGCTCCGAGAGACAGAAAGAGTAAGTTTACCGGAACCAATGTAATACTGAACCAAAACATATTCTTTTTTGCATCCTTTACATTTCTGCAAGTTAAATTCTTCTGCATCATATCCTGATCCAATCCTGTCATAACAATAGCTATGAAAGCACCGGAAATAAACTGCTTGAAGAAATTTGATTTGCTTTTCCAATCCCAATTAAAAACCGTTGAATAATCACTTTCTCTAACCGTTTTTATAATTCCGGAAAAATCCAAATTTAAACCTTTTGCTACTATAAAAATGGTAACAACAACTGCCGTAAGCATAAACAAGGTCTGCAAAGTATCAGTCCATACTATTGTTTTAATTCCGGCTCTGAACGTATAAACCCATATCAATGAAATGGTTACTGAAACAGTTATCCAAAACGGAATATTAAAAGCATTAAAAAAACCGATTTGTAAAACACCTGCAACAAGAAACAATCTGAAAGAAGCACCAATTACTCTTGAAAGCAGAAAAAAAGCAGAACCTGTCTTATAGGACCAATAACCGAAACGTTTTTCCAAATAAGTATAAATGGTAACCAAGTTCAACCTGTAATATAAAGGCATTAAAACAGTTGCAATAACAAAATAACCGATCAAATACCCCAAAACCATTTGGAAATAATAAAATTTGGTATCACCTACCCAACCCGGAACAGATATAAAAGTTACTCCGGACAATGAAGCACCGATCATACCGAATGCCACCAAATACCAGGGTGATTGCTTATTTGCCGTAAAAAAAGCTGCATTATTACTTTTTCTTGATGTAAAATATGAAATAAGAACAAGCAATCCGAAATAAGATGTTATTACCGAGAAAACTAAAACAGGTGACATATAATTATTTTCAGGCAAAAGTATAAAAAATTATCTTTGTCATAAATTTGCTGTCTTCAAATTTGGGGGAATATAAAATATCATTTGTCATAATAATAAAATGTCTATTTCTTATTTTGAGTGGAAAGTATTGCATATTACAAGTTACAGGTTGCAAATTGCAGGTGTTTTTTTGTAACTTGTTAATTGTAAGTTTAAAATTATATTTTTATATAATGTTGTAAGCCGCAGAAAATTAACTTGTAACATGCAACACGTAACTTGTAACTTTGTCGAAAATAAATAAATTTAACCGAAAAATCATAGACAACATGTTTGTTTATAATTTTCATTAATGCCATAACAGTTTTGGAATTAACAGATCTTGGCCTGTATAAACGAATTAAGAGAGGAAATGAACTTGCATTTGATGTGCTTTTTAAAAAGTATTATGCTCCCTTATGTCGATTTGCCGTAATGTTTACAAGAGATAACGATAATGCCGAAGAGGTTGTTCAATCTTTCTTTGTGAAATTATGGCAACAAAGGAAAAAGTTAAAAATCAACAGTTCTGTAAAATCATATCTTTATACTTCTGTCAGAAATACAGCATTGAATTATATCAAAAAGGAGAAAACCGGAAGTATTTATGAAAAAAATTACGAAGTTGATAAAAAGGAACCGGAAACAATCAATTGGGAAAATGAGGATTTTAATAAAATCTATAAAAAAGCAGTTGAACAATTACCGGACAGAACAAAGCAAGTATTTATTTTGAGCAAAAATGAAGGATTAAGCTATAATGAAATTGCAGAATATTTACAAATCACAGCAAAAACTGTAGAAAATAATATGGGCATTGCATTTAAAAAATTAAGAGAGTTTTTAATGCCTTATAAACATTTAGTTTACGAATGATATTTTTTTAAGAATATTATCTTGCCCTTTCAGGGCATCAAGCACAATCTGCTAACCCACATGGCGCTGCCCTGTGTTAGTATATAAAAGCTCTTTCAGAGCTAAATTAAAAATTATAACAGTTAAAAGATAAACTTAAAATAAAAAGTTCTTTCAAAACTAAATAATTTAAGGCGTTAAACACATAAATTCAAAGAAAAAAAAGCTCTGAAAGAGCAAAATATAATAACACAGGGTAAAACCCCATATATGTTAACTTAAAAATAAAATTGCCTGAAAGGCATATATATAATAGCCCTGTCCGAAGGGCAGGGTAATGAAAATGTGGATTAAGTTAAGCCCTGATAAGGGCGGTATATTCAATGCGTATTACCGAATATTAGTTTAGCGTATATGTGGTAAAACCCTGAAAAAAAGGAAATCGCCCTGAAAGGGCAAAATAAAAACAATGTAATTATGGCTCAATCACTATCAAATATCTACGTTCATATTATTTTCAGCACAAAATATCGACAAAAGTTAATAAATCCGGAAATAGAAGATGAATTATACAAATATTTAGGCGGAATTTGCAAAGAATTAGAATGTTATCCTATAAAAATAGGAGGTCATATTGACCATATACATGTTTTATCAAGTCTTTCCAAGAAAATTACACTTATTAAATATCTTGAAGAAATAAAAAAAAGTTCATCAAAGTGGATAAAAACAAAAGGTAATTTTTATAAAGATTTTTATTGGCAAAACGGCTATGGAGCTTTTTCTGTCAGTCCAACACAAGTAGATAATATCAAACAATATATTGAGACCCAAAAAGAACATCATAAAAATATGACATTTCAAGAAGAATATATTGCATTTTTGAATAAATATAAAATTGATTATAATGAAAAATATTTATGGGATTAATATATTTTGCCCTTTCAGGGCATCAGACACAATCTGTTAACCCATAGGGCGTTGCCCCATGTTAATATATAAAGCTCTTTCAGAGCTAAATTAAAAATTATAATAGTTAAAAGGTAAACCTTAAAATGAAAAGTTTTTTCAAAGCTAAATATATCAAGGTGTTAAACACATAAGTTTAAAGAGAGAAAAACTCTGAAAAGAGCAAAATATAAAAACACAGTATGAAATCCCATATACACTAACTAAAAAATGAAATTGCCTGAAAGGCATATATATAATAGCCCTGTCCGAAGGGCAGGGTAATAAAAAAGTGGATTACGTTAAGCCCTGAAAGGGCATAATAAAAAAACTATGACAGCAGTAAAAACTTTAAAATGAAAACAAAAGACAACATACCGAATAATTTATTTGCAAAGTTTTTCACCGGAGAAATCTCGGAAAAAGAGCAAACAGTATTAGACAAGTTTATTTCCAAAAAACCGGAAAATGAAAAAATGTTTAAAAATTACGAATTAATTTGGAGCCAAAACAATGCTGACGATGCTTTTTCAGAGAAAACAGATTCAGCATTACAATCGGTTAAAAACATCATTCACGCAGATGAAAAAAGAATTGAGCCAAAACCTTATAAACTTCTTTTTAAAATTGCAGCAACTGTTATAATTGTATTCGGCTTAAGTTGGTTTGCATATAATAAACTTATAAATAATGACATCGAAATGCTTGTTTCAGAGACTACAGATCAAACAAAAGAATTAAAGCTGTCAGACGGAAGTACAATATGGCTAAACAAGAACAGTATATTAGAATACCCTGAAAATTTCTCCGGAAAAGAACGAAAAGTTAAATTAACGGGGGAGGCATATTTTATTATAACTCATAATTCTGAAAAACCTTTCATTGTTATTTCTGAACAAACTGAAACCAAAGTTCTGGGAACTGAATTTAACCTTAAAGCATATAAAAATACCGGCAAAATTGAACTGACACTAACGAAAGGTAAAGTGTTATTTACTGATAATAAAACCAATGAAAATAAAACTCTTATAAAGAATGAAAAAGTAACTTTAAATAAACAAAGCAGGATATTGAAAAAAACAAAAGTTAATTCCGTAAACTATTTATTTTGGAAAACAAACGAAATTAATCTTGATAATTTAACAACAGAACAAATAGCACTTGAGTTAAGCGAAATATTCAACACTAATATTCAAACAGATGAATCAGTAAAAAATCTTGTTTTTCATCAAACAATACCTTTTAAAGATGTAAACTTGCAAGACATTTTAAATACAATTAAATATACATTAAATATAAATGTTTACAGTATAAACGGAATTGTCATATTAAAAAAATGAGAATTATTGGCTTTGGTTTAATATAACGGATAAATATTTGTATCTTTGTTAAAAAATGTAATTATGAATGTGCAGGAAATAAAATTATACTTTGAGCAACTACCCACAGCAGAGCAAGAAAATTTGTTGTCAGAGTTGAGTTCAGTTAATTCAGCCAAAGAATTTCAATTATTAAAGTTAAGAGAATATCAATTAAACGAGAAGCAAGGAGTTTGTCCTCATTGTGGTTATGAGAAATATGTAAAAGCAGGCAAAGATAAAGCAGTGCAAAGATATAAATGTAAAAAGTGCCACAGAAGATTTACTTCATATTCCGGTACATGGATGGCTCATATTCACAAAAAGGAAAAACTTACAGATTATTTAAAATTAATGAAGCAAGGGTTAAGTTTGGAGAAAATAAGAAAGCTGCTAAAAATAAATAAGAAAACTGCATTTGATTGGCGACATAAAATATTAATATCAATAAAAGATACTTATGAAG
>JAUVIG010000114.1 GCA_030592825.1 Chlorobiota bacterium
ATTACGGAAATATTAAAAGACATACACAAACCTACTGATATAAAATCACTTGCCGAATTATTATTACAAAACTTTGCAAGAGATTTTTTTATAGTGCAGTGAATTTTTTAAATTAAAAATAAAAAAAATAAAAAATTCCAATCAACTGCAAACTACGCTTTTTATTCTGAAAATGAAATAAAAGAATTTGAAGAAGGAGACGGAATAACAGGCCAAGCTGCATTAAATAAAGATATTCAAATTATTACTGATATTTCGGAAGGCTATATTAAAGTATTATCAGGTTTGGGCAGCAGTTCTCCGTCCAATCTTCTCATAATACCATTTGTTTTTAATAATGAAACCATTGCAATTGCAGAACTTGCAGCATTTGAAAACTTTCCGAAAAATATAAAAGAAATATATTCAAAAATTAATAAGCCCCTTTCTGAAAAAATTAATTCATTAAACAAATGAACGATTATATTGACCAATTAATTGATTTAGCCATAGCTGAAGACATTGGCGACGGAGATCATACATCTTTATCATGTATTCCTGATAATGAACAAGGGCAAGTACAACTTCTGGTAAAAGAGAAAGGAATACTTGCAGGAGTCGAAATAACAGAAAGAATCATTAAAAAAATCGACCCGAATCTTAAAATTGAAATCTTTATTAAAGACGGTACTCGCATAAAACCGGGCGATATTGCTTTTAAAATTTCAGGAAGTGTAATATCAATTCTTCAAGCTGAACGGCTTTTATTAAACTTCATGCAAAGAATGAGCGGTATTGCTACGCAAACAGCCGGTTATGCTGATTTAATCAAAGATTTGCCGACAAAAGTTTTGGATACAAGAAAAACAACTCCCGGATTACGACACATTGAGAAATTGGCTGTTGAAACAGGCGGCGGAACAAATCATCGTATGGGATTATATGACATGATAATGCTGAAAGACAATCATATAGACTTTGCCGGAGGTGTTGAAAAAGCAGTATTAAAAGTTAATGAATATTTAAAACAAAAAAATAAAGATATCAAAATTGAAGTTGAAGTTCGTAATTTTAAAGAATTGGAAGAAGTATTAAGAGTGGGAAGAATAAACAGGATAATGCTTGATAATTTCACTGTTGAAGATACCAAAAAAGCCGTTAAAATCATTTCCGGAAAATATGAAGTTGAATCATCGGGAGGAATAACTTTGGATACTTTGAGAAGTTATGCCGAATGCGGTGTTGATTTTATTTCTGTGGGTGCATTAACTCATCAAATAAAAAGTTTGGATTTGAGTTTGAAAGCAATATAAAGTTAAAGTAAAAAAAGTGATAATTACTTTTCAATATCGAAAAAATTCACTTAATAATTTAAATTAATAAAAATGAACTACGACATAATAATCATAGGCAGCGGTCCCGGAGGGTACGTAGCTGCAATCAGAGCATCACAATTAGGATTAAAAACCGGCGTTGTAGAACGAGCGGAACTCGGAGGTATTTGCCTCAATTGGGGTTGTATTCCCACTAAATCATTACTGAAAAGCGCCCAAGTTTACGAATATGCAAATCATGCTGAAAACTACGGCATTGAAATAAATGATGCAAAACCGAACTTCTCAAAAATCATTGAAAGAAGCAGAAATGTATCTGCACAAATGAATAAAGGCGTAGAATTTCTTTTCAAAAAAAATAATATTACCCGAATTAATGGTTTCGGAAAATTAACCGGAAATAATACGGTTGAAGTAACAAATAACGGTAACAAAGAAAGCTATACAGCAAAACACATCATTTTGGCAACCGGAGCAAGGTCTAAAGAATTACCGAATTTAAAACAAGACGGAAAAAAGATAATCGGATACAGAGAAGCCTTAACACTCAAAGAACAACCTGAAAGCATGATAGTTGTCGGATCGGGAGCCATAGGAACAGAATTGGCATATTTCTATAATGCAATAGGTACACAAGTTACATTAGTAGAATTTCTTCCGAATATAGTTCCGCTTGAAGATCAAGAAGTTTCAGCACAACTCGGAAGATCCTTAAAAAAACTGAAGATAAAAGTAATGGTTAATTCTTCTGTAGAATCTGTTGAGATTGTTAATGATAAATGCATTGCAAAAGTCAGGTCAAAAGGTAAAGAACTAACATTAGAAGCAGATATAGTGTTATCGGCAGTAGGTATAACACCGAATCTTGAAAATATTGGATTAGAAGAGAACGGAATAGAGTTGGAAAACGGAAAAATTAAAGTTGATAAATATTACAGAACAAATATTCAAGACATTTATGCAATAGGAGATATTGTTCACGGTCATGCATTAGCACATGTTGCTTCTGCCGAAGGAATAACTTGTGTTGAAAAAATTGCAGGATTAAACCCGGAACCTATTGATTACAATAACATACCCGGAGCAACATACACAACACCCGAAGTTGCATCAGTCGGAATAACAGAAGAAAACGCAAAAGAAAACGGATATGAAATTAAAGTCGGCAAGTTTCCGTTCAGAGCATCGGGCAAAGCGGCAGCAGCCGGAAATCAAGACGGTTTTATAAAATTGATTTTTGATGCAAAAACAGACCTTTTGTTGGGAGCGCATATGATAGGACTAAATGTTACCGAAATGATTGCTGAACTTGTTGTGGCAAAGAAAACGGGTGTTAAGGCACATGATATAATAAAATCAATTCACCCCCACCCTACAATGTCAGAAGCAATTATGGAAGCAGCAGCCGCAGCTTATGATGAAGCAATTCATATCTGACAACATAAGAAATTTTACAATTTTTTAAAGGGCGATACTCTGCTAAAAAAATGAACTAATTAAATCCTTTAAATTTTGTAAGGTCTTTTCTTGGGTTTATAGTCATAACCGGAATTTTTTTATCATTAGCTATCATTTTTTGTTCAGATGCTCCCAGCACATAGTCATGAAAACTTATATTTTTAGTTGTAGTGATCATAATTAAGTCTGCCTTAATTTCTTCGGCATAATTTATTGCTTCATCAGAAATACTTTTACCCTCAAGTTTAACAATATCATACTCAACACCTTTTTCTGTTAAAAACTTTTTAGCAATTGTCATATTTGCAATAATTTTCTTTTTAAAATACTGATCGGAAGAATCAATATAGCAAAGATAGAACTTGGATTTGAAGTGTCTGTATATAAATTCAGCCCAAATCAATTTTTCTTTTTCAGAAAATTTAAAATCAACCGGAAAAACAATTTTATTAAAACTGTCAGATTTAGGTTCATCTTGAACAACAATAAAAGGTGCTGCAGAACCTACAATAACTTTAAGGGCCCAACTTCCCGTAAATTTTTGCATCCCCTTGATTCCGTGCGTTCCCATAACAGCAAAAAAAGCATTTTGTTCATCAATTATTTTATTTATATCTGTAAATATACTTCCTGCTTTTACAATAAATTCAGGTTTTAGTCCGGATTCTTTTTCATATTGAACAACAATTTCTTCTAATTTTTTCTTTGCGTTTTCAATATCTGACATCTTTTTAACAATGTGCAATAAAATAACCTTACATCCTAAAACTTTGGCCATATTTGTTGAATGATTTAATGCAAATCCTGCCGGTTCTGAATAATCCCACGGAATAATTATTGGTCTGTCTAAATTCATAATTTCAGAATTTTTTTTTCAAATTACCTGTATCAAAATTCAAATTTATAAATAATTTTCTTCATTTTCAAGAAATTTCATATTTTATCAATTTAATATAAAAAATATTATTGATTTAATCTTTAATTTTTTCTATTTTTACATTCAATTTACTTAAGGCAACTTCTATTAATTAATTTGCATCAAGAAATAAATTATTGGAACTTGCCATGAGGCAACCTTAAAACATATTTTTGATTATATTATCAACAAAAAACAGAATATTGTTACAATAAATTTGTGATATGAATAATGATGATGTTAAAAATTTTAAAGAAGAAATTCAAGTTTTAAAAGAAAGAATTGAAGCATTGGATAAATTAAACCATGAACTTGCTGAACAAAATGAAGAATTAAGAGAGGAGAATGATCACCAAGCTGAAATGCTGGCATTTTTACCGACAGATGCAAAGAAACAAATGAATACAAGACGGAAAACTTCTTCTTCCCTGAGATATAAGATGGTTACTGTTTTATATTCCGATGTTAAAGGATTTACAGAACTTTCAAAAGAACAAGATGCAGAAGCTCTGATTGATGAACTTGATAATTTCTTTTTTCAATTTGATGAAGTTGTAGAAAAAAATAATATCCAAAAAGTTAAGTCAATAGGTGATACATACATGTGTGCCGGAGGAATTCCCAAAAAAAACAGAACTAATCCTGTTGAAGTTATCATGGCAGCATTGGAAATGCAAAAATATTTAAAAAAACTTCAAGATGATTCAAAGAAAAATGACAGAAATATTTGGAGTTTAACATTCGGAGTTCATACCGGTCCTGTAACAGCAACAGTTTCAGGAAAAAAGAAAATTTCTTATGATATTAAAGGTGATACTGCAAATATTGCCAGCCGAATAGAATCTGCCAGTAATCCGACAGAAATTAGTGTTTCAGGAATGACTTATGAATTTATAAAAGAATTTTTTCAATGTGAATACAGGTCCAAGATGCCGGTTAAATATAAAGGAGATGTTCCTGTATATGTCATAAAGGGATACATGCCTAACCTATCGGTTAACGGAAAAGGAAAAATCCCAAATAAATTTTTTAATACTAAATTTCAAATTGTAAAATTTGAAGATTTGAATGATTATATTTTAGATCGTCTTGAAAGGGAACTTCCCAAACACTTATATTATCATAATTATAAGCATACAATTGATGTAACTATAGGTGTTGAAATTATTGGCTCCGGCGAAGGAGTAGGTGAAGAAGATATGTTGTTGTTGAAAACAGCAGCCCTGTTTCATGATTTCGGACAAGTTGAAGGAGCTGTAGATCACGAAGAAAAGGGTTGTAAAATTGCTGAACAAATGTTGCCTGAATTTGGGTATGATAAGGAACAGATTGAAATAATTAAAGGGATTATTATGGCAACTAAACTTCCGCCGCAACCAAAAACACTCTTAGAGCAGATTATTGCTGATGCAGACTTGGATTATCTCGGAAGACGCGATATGGTTCCTGTTTCGGATGCTTTATATCAAGAATTAAAAGTGCAAGGTATCATAGGCTCTTTTAATGATTGGAATAAGTTGCAAGTAAAATTTTTAAGTATGCATCAATATTTTACCGAAACAGCCAGAAATATGCGTAAAGTAAATAAAGACGTACAAATTCAACGCATAAAAGACTTAATAACAGAAGAATAAAAGCAATAAAAAATTTTGCACTGTCAAAATCTTTTTTGTTTTATAACATACCAAACAAATGATAAATTTTCAATATCTTTGACTCATAAATTTTAAAAATAAATAATTATGGATAATATAAATTGGAGCGAACTGGCTTTCGGATATGTTAAGACAGATTATAATGTAAGATGCTATTACAGAAACGGTAAATGGGGAAAAGTTGAAATCTCTTCTTCTGAATATGTGCCGATACATATTGCAGCTACTGCAATTCATTACGGACAAGAATCATTTGAAGGAATGAAAGCTTTTAAAGGGAAAGACGGTAGAGTAAGACTTTTCAGATGGGAAGATAATGCAAAGAGAATGCAGGATTCAGCAGAAGGAATTATGATGGCTGAGCCGCCTGTTGAATTATTTAAAGAAATGATTAATAAAGTTATTAAAATGAATATGAGATTTGTTCCTCCATACGGAACAGGTGCTTCTCTGTATATCAGACCTTTATTAATCGGAACCGGACCGCAAGTCGGAGTCAGACCTGCTGATGAATATTTATTAATGATATTTGTTACACCTGTAGGTCCTTATTTTAAGGAAGGTTTCAGTCCTGTTTCAATGTTAATTACAAGAGAATTTGACAGAGCAGCACCTCTCGGAACCGGAAAATATAAAGTAGGAGGAAATTATGCTGCAAGTCTCACTTCAATAAAAAAGGCACATGACGGAGGATATGCCAATGTGTTATACCTTGATGCAAAAGAAAAAAAATACATTGATGAATGCGGACCTGCTAATTTCTTCGGTATTAAAAACAATACATATATTACACCAAAGTCGGATTCAATTTTGCCGTCAATTACAAACAAAAGTCTTATTACTCTTGCTGAAGATATGGGTTTAAAAACTGAAAGAAGGCCGGTTGTATTAGAAGAATTAGAAACTTTTGACGAAGTAGGTGCATGTGGTACTGCAGCTGTAATAAGCCCTATAAATAGAATAAAGGATGATGAATCCGGTAAAGTTTATACATACGGTAAAGATCCGGGTGAAATATCAACAAAATTATTTAATAAACTAATAGCTATCCAAAACGGTGATGAAGAAGATAAATTCGGTTGGGTAGATTTTGTTGAATAAAAAAAATCAATATTTAGTTTTTCTGATTACAAGCTGAATTTCAGATATTTTATTAATCACACAACGGATTATGGGTTTTGGGTTACAAGTTGCGGGTTTTAAACAACTTGTAACTTGTAAACTGTAATATTTTATTTTTTTATATGCTGATATTTGTATCGGTTTTTACTGTATCAATTTCCTGCTGTATAATTTCTTTTTCAATAATAACAGAATCATTCTTTATGAATAATGATAATCCGTTACCTGTCATTACCCACTTTTTGTCAGTCATTTCATGATCCCACATGTTTTCGGTATTCTCTATTCCGTCTAATAAGTTAACAATACTTGTATCAATAAAAATAGTTTTTCCAACAGGTATTTCCAAGGTAATAAACAAATCACTTTTATAAAGTTTATTCTCTCCTTTTATAGTGAAATAAGGTTGAAGGTTTAATACAGAATTTTCGTTATTCCATAAATAAGATATTTTTTGTGCTCTTAAATATGCATCTTTTCTTGATCTGCCTGTTGCAGAATAAAATAATTTTAAATTTGTTTTGTTATCTTTACTTTTAACAATATCAAAATTTGGTTTGCCGAACAGTTTTACCTGATCATTCCCGGTAACCAGATTATAATTACCTACAATATAATCAGGCTTATTAAAAACCCGGTTATACTTATTATCTAATTTCAAATATATTGTACTTGATAAATTTTCGCTTAATGTAAAAGTATTTGTGTGCTTATTTTCAAATTGATAATTTTCTGCAAGTTTTATTCCTGCAAATATTGTAATGATAATACCTATTGTCCACAAACTTAAACTCGTATATCGAAATGCTTTCCCCTTTGTTTTGTACTTAAAAAGGATTCTTGTACCTGCGTAAATTATCATTATCACAGGTATTGCTATTAATAAAAACAGTCCGATTGAGGTGATTGTTGATGAAAAAGGTGTAGGTAATAAACTTATTAAAGGTTGCCAATTAAAAATACCATGGTTAAAAAACAGAATATTTGTACTTGAGTTGCTGAAAAAGAAACTGAATGCAATAATTATTGCAAGAATTCCGGCAATAATAAATGAAACGCCTATTATGCCGGAAACTCCTTTAAACAGTTTAACAATAATGTTAGCAAATGCATCAATTATATCAGTAAGTCCTTTTTTAAATTTATTGAAACTTTCGACATTTGTTTTGTTCAAAAAGTTTTTTTTTACACTCTCAAATTCATCTTTTATTGCTTTCTCAATGTTTGAAATGTTTACCGATTCACCTTTCATTTCTAATTTTTGAGCTGTTGTTTCTGCTTTGGGAACAATAATCCAGAGTATGATGTATATGATGGTTCCGAAACCGCCAAAAATTACAGTAGCCGCAAATATAATTCTTATTATCAGCGGATCAATTCCGAAGTAACTTGCAATGCCGCTGCAAACACCACCTAAAATACTATTTTCCTCATCTCGATATAAACGTTTTTTATGTTTTGCTTTTTTTGATGTTTTTTTTGCTGATTGTTTTGAATCAGTTTCCGCAGATCCGGTTTCTTCTTCAAAGTCCTCAGGTTTTCCCATTATTTCAATAATTCCAAAGACTTCTTCGGTAGAAATTACACCTTCTTCTATACCAATTTTTTCTTGAAATATTTCTGCAACACGCATTTCAATGTCATTGGTTATTTCATCACCTCCCTTTTCATCAGAATATTGATTGCTGATTTTTGACAGCCAATCTTCAAGAATTGCATATGCATCTTCTTCAATATTAAAGATGTATCCGCTGATATGTATTCTTATTGTTTTCTTCATTATTTAATTATTATAATAATTGTTCTTATCTTTTATAATTTTTTATTTCTCTGACAGAATCAGTTAGGTTTGTCCACGAACTATCTAATTCCCCCAAAAAATTTTCACCTTTTTCAGTTAATCTGTAATATTTTCTCGGAGGTCCTTGAGAAGATTCTTCCCATCTGTAACTTAATAATCCTGCATTTTTCTGTCTCGTTAAAAGAGGATATAAGGTACCTTCCACAACTATTAACTCAACGTTTTTAAGCTCTTTAATTATGTCTGATGTATAAGCATCACCTCTTGACAATATTGATAGTATGCAAAATTCAAGAACACCTTTCCTCATCTGTGCTTTTGCATTTTCAAGTTTCATAGTTTTATAATTTTCAATAAGTTGAATAATTTGACCTTAATATATACAATAAAAATATTGACACTATATTTGTTTGTAATTCTCAATACCGTCTTAAATAAATTATTTATCCTCAGGTAAAACAGCCCATAATATTATATACAGTATTAAAAATACACCCGTAACAAGAGTTGCAGCAATAAACATTATTCTTATTAACACCGGATCAATATTAAATCTGTTTGCTATCCCGGCACAAACACCACCAAAAATTTTATTTCTTTTATCTCTTTTTATATTTGAACCGGATTGTGTTTTTCTTCTTTCCGTTTTTCGTTTTCTTTTAATATTATGAGGGTAATAAAATATTTTTTGGTTTTCTTTCAGCACAGATATAACTTCTTTAATTATATCAACATTAACTACCGATATTTTACCTCTCTCCTCAATTTCCATGTCAATAATAACAGAAATTTGAATTTCAATATCAGCAATTTTTTCTTTATCAGGCATAGTCCTTTTTATGAACTTATTATAATCTGATAATAATAAATATGCCGATTCTGTTAGTTTATAGTCTTTTTTATTTATATTGACTATTGTAATTTTTTCCATTTGTATGTTTATTTTGTATTTTGTTTTACAAAGATATGAAATATATTTAGAACTATGCAATACAAAGTAGTATATTTTTTTATATTTTTTATTTTATTATATTTGAACATTATGGAAGATATAGTTAAGTTGTTGAAAATGAGAACAGAGCTAAAAGATTCTGTTAATTATTTTTTATCCGGATCAAATGAAGAAATTTTCATGAATGATTTAATAGGTAAAGAATTTGGAATTGTATGGCATGAAAAAATTGAATGTATTGCCTGCGGAAACAATACAAAAAAATCATTTGCACAAGGTTATTGTTATCCTTGCTTTATTTCTGTGCCGGAAACTGCACCATGTATTTTAAGACCCGAACTTTGTGAAGCACAAAACGGAATTGCAAGAGATATTGAATGGTCAATAAAGAATTGTTTAACCGATCATTATGTTTATCTCGCA
>JAUVIG010000476.1 GCA_030592825.1 Chlorobiota bacterium
ATATATTATTATGAAATTATCAAAATTTTACAAAAATTGTGAAAGAAATGAGAATTTATTTTCAAATCAATATTTATTAAAGAAAGATGAGTTAAAACAAATTAAAGGCGGAACACTCGGAGGAGAGGAAGATGATGATGACATAGATGAAATTATAGAATGGGAATAAATTGATTCATTGCCGGCGTATAAAAACCCTGTATTATTCATGAATTTATTTATAAACCGTTAAAACGGTTGAATTTAAGTTCGTTATATTAACCCACGACTTAAGAGACTGTGTGAAAACGAATAAAGTATTCAGTTGCCACGTCCTTTAGGGCGTGGATCAGGATTTTGTAAAAATTGGGCTTTAGCCCACAACTTGTTATTAATAAGGGCTAAAGCCCATAATCTTATGACAGAGAAACCACGCCCTAAAGGACGTGGCAACTGAAAAATTAAAAAATTACATCTTCCCCAAATGATAATGAATTCCGATTTCATCCTAAAACTTACCGGTTCATAATTAATCTTAAATTTTTTTTGTAAAACTCATAACTCCCGTTTTCTTACATTACAACAGCTTTTTGTAACTTCATAAAAAGGAAAAAGAGCAATGCTTGGTGCGAAAGTTCACACTTTACTTGACACTAACTTTGTCTGTCATTTGAATGGGAATAAATTGATTTATTGCCGGGTATAAAAGCCCGGCTTTTTTATTTATAAAAAATTAAAAAAAAACGCCGGACCCCCGGTTATAATTTACCGCCTAAATTAATAAATAAGTATGTTATTCAATTTATTGAGGTGTTCATTCAATTTATTTTAAATCGAAAACATACAAATCATGAAAAATTTTTCAACAATTTACTGTCGTTTAGATTTTATTAATCAATCTGTAAAAATGAAATGCACAGGAACAGCAGATGAAATGTCAGAAAAAATGAGCATCTCAAAACGAACGCTTTTTAATCATTTTTCTATTCTGAAAATATTCGGATATGATATAGAATATTCTGATGTTGAGAAAACATATTATTATTAAATAATGTATTTTTCAATTTTCGAAAAAAGCCGACATTTTTGGATATTAAAAAACATCAAAAAAATTGTGCTGAACATTTTGTCGTATTGTTTCATTTTTGCTTTGCATTGCCTGCTTGCAAACAGGCTGGGTTTCAACAATTTAACAATTATTTAAAATTATTCTTAACCTCATGTTTTATTTTTTCGTTCACCATTAATTGCAAACCTATGACTTAAATCTGTTAACTGAAATAAAAATTGAACTTAAGCTTAAGTAATCAGGAATTTTAAAATATATAATATGAAAGTAAAAAATATTAACGGAACATCACAAAACATATGTAGCTGCAACAGTTGGTTACAGCATTGGAGAAACTTCAGCAGACAAACAACTGTTGCTTGCCGTGCTTTAGGTTGTTTCAGAACTGATATAGTAGGAACACAAGTACAAAAAGATATTGAATATGATAATGAGTGGTATATAGTACCGTTTTGTAAGTCGCATCATAATGCAACCGGACCTGTAGAACTTGTAGCAGGAACAAAACTTGTATCTGTTAATAAAAAAATGAAAAATGAAAAGATTACAAGCCAATGAAAAAATATTATATAAATAAAAAAGCACAAGCAAACGGAGACCATGAAGTACATAATGAAGATTGTTGGCACCTGCCTAAACTTGAAAACAGTGAATATCTCGGTCGATACTCTTCATGTTTTGATGCAGTAACGGAAGCAAAAGAAAGATACCCGAAAGCAAACGGATGCAAGCACTGCTCAAAAGAATGTCATACAAGTTAATTCGGCACGTAATCAAGGCTTAACTTGCGGATTATAAACAATAACGGAAAAGAATAAAAACTAAACAATTAATACAAATAAAATGATATATAATAAAAACAATGACGACAAAATGTTTGAAACCCTCGGTGAATTAATTAAAGATATGGAAGATTATGAAAATGAAATTAAGCGATTAGAAAATAAAAAAGCTAAACCCGAAAAAGAGAAAAAAGAGTTAATCCGTTTAAAAAAAGACTATAAACTTATTGTCGAAACTATTAACAGAGCTAATGATTATTTTTTAGAACAAGTAGGCGGACCCATTAGTTTATATTATTTTCTGAAAGAATTAGCAAAACAAGGAGACGGACAAGCAAAAAAAGACATAGAAAGTATGAAACCCTTTATTCATAAATATATGTCAGAAGATATTAATTATAATAATTAATAAAATTTCAAAACAGATGAAAACTCTCAAATTATCAGACAGGGAACCTGTATCTACAGTTTAGGAAACTGCATTGAACTACAAGGTCAAAGTTATCATATATTCATCTGTCTTCTTCACTTTTTATTGCATAAACCCACCAATTCAGATACTCCCTTTTATTGTGACCCCGACAGGAATCGAACCTGTATCTACAGTTTAGGAAACTGCTGTTCTGTCCGTTGAACTACGGGGCCTTAATTTCTGCAAAAATATGAAAAGATTATCAAAAAGTAAAAAATTATAAAGTCTGATTTGATTTTAAACGAGCAATTTTTTTAATTTTGATAATTATTTCAAAATAAAATTTTAATAAAATTGTTTTTGAATGAAATTTAAACACATATATATTTTCTTAGCGATATCTTTAACCGTTTACGGTTGTGCGCAAATCGGCACATTAACGGGGGGAGAAAATGATACTTTACCGCCTGTATTTGAAAAAGGACAACCTGAAAATAAATCTGTAAATTTTAAAGATGATAAGATAATTATACATTTTGATGAATTTTTTATATTAAACAATTTAAACAACATATTTCTTTCGTCTCCTTTTATGACCGAAAAACCTGATTTTATTATCAAACGGAAAAAATTAGCGGTTAAATTTAATGAACCTTTGGAAGATTCAACTACATACACTCTTTGGTTTGGAGATGCAATACAAGATTATCATGAAAATAATCCTTTAACGGATTTCAAATTTATCTTTTCAACAGGACCCCTTCTTGACACATTTGAAATTTCAGGTGTTATTTCAGATGCATATAATCTGATCGGTGAACCGGATATGTTTGTAATGTTATACCAATCATATAAAGATTCAACACCGATAATTGAAAAACCATATTATATTACAAAAACTGATACTTCCGGCAGATTCAAAATAGACTATATAAAACCGGGAAAATACAGAATATTTGCTTTGAATGATCAAGACGGAAATTTTAACTTTAATCTACCGAATGAAAAAATAGCTTATATAGATTCTTTTATTATTCCGAAAGTAAAAACTGAAACCCAAATTGACAGTTTAAAAGCCGGAACAATATTACATAAAGCCGAAGAAGATGCAGAAGGAGATACATTAATTAATGACACTGTAAT
>JAUVIG010000137.1 GCA_030592825.1 Chlorobiota bacterium
AATATGCACCATATCCTTCAATACCCATTATGTAGGGCGACAACTTACTCGACAATTGAGAAAATGCTTGATTAGCTTGAAACATATTACCTCCTCCGAGAGAACCTCCTATTACAAGAACAGCAAATATTCCTGCTAATATTTTCCCTAACATTCCGAGGTTTCTTTTTTTCAAAGCTTTACTAAGGTAATACATAGGTCCTCCGGCAACTTGTCCGTCCTCATCAATATTTCTGTACTTAACACCAAGTGTAACTTCTGTAAATTTTGAAGCCATACCAAGAAAACCGGCAATGATCATCCAAAAAGTTGCTCCTGGCCCGCCGATTGTTATTGCGATTGCAACACCTGCAATATTTCCGAGTCCTATAGTTGCAGACAATGCTGTCGTTAACGCCTGAAAATGAGTTACTTCTCCTTTATTCTTTGGATCATCATATTTTCCGCTGATCAACCTAATTGCATGCCTAAATCCTTTGAAATTGATAAAATTCATTTTGACCGTAAAAAATATTGCCCCTATTATCAGCCATACAACAACAAAAGGAATTTTCATTTCTTTCGGATCACCGTTAGGATGATATAATATTTCTCCGTTGTCATCATGAAGGATCGGATCATATAAATTAAAGGTTGCAAACATATCAAACATTAATACTTTTTCAATTCCGGCAACAACAGGAGTAAAAAACGAATTGATCTTTTCATCGGCAGATTCTGCAGGAATCGTAAAGCTGATCTTATTTTCCAAACCGTTTGCATCAGTAACTTTTACAGAATATTCTTTACCTTCTGTAAATTTATCATTAATTAAAGATGATAAAGAGACTGATTGATCAGACCATTTATAAGTATAGGGTTCAGTTCCTCCTTCAACAATAATTCTTGCAACTCCGTTATTAATTTTTTTTGACTGATTAGATATTTTTACTTGAATTTCTAAATTCTGACTAAATAATAAAGATGTCAGCAAAACAAAAACAATACTTATCAATAAACTTCTCATTTTTATTGTTTTATAATTAATACAAAAACTGTCAGGATATTATTTCTGACAGTTAATTATTAATGACTTTTCATTTCCGCAAAAAACGGATGATGAAAAGTCATTAATCAGCAAACATTCTTAATTGCTGTGCTATTTTAGTCTTCAAGTCCTTTCTTTCTACTATATAATCAAGAAAACCGTGTTCAAGAACAAATTCAGAACGTTGAAATCCTTCCGGCAAATCATGTCCTACAGTATCTCTGATTACTCTCGGACCTGCAAAACCAATTAATGCTTCCGGTTCTGCAATATTTACATCACCTAACATGGCATAAGATGCTGTAACACCTCCCGTAGTAGGATCTAATAATAAAGAGATATACGGTATTTTTGCATCAGACAACTGATTAAGTTTTGCAGATGTTTTTGCCATTTGCATTAATGAAAATGCAGCTTCCATCATACGAGCGCCACCTGATTTTGAGATTATCATAATCGGTATTTTATGCTCAAGACTATAGTCAACAGCTCTGGCAATTTTTTCACCTACAACAGCTCCCATAGATCCGCCGATAAATTCAAAATTCATGGCACAAATAACCAGATCATGACCGGCAAGTTTACCTATTACAGTTGTAGCCGCATCCTTCAACCCGGTCTTTTTTTCTATTGCTTTTAATCTGTCAGAATATTTTTTCCGATCAAAAAAGCCTAATGGATCTGCAGATGAAAGATTAGCATCAATCTCTATATATTTATTATCGTCAAATAATATTTCAAAATATTTTACGGCATTTATTCTGTCATGATATCCGCAATTGCAAACATTAAGATTCTTCTCATGATCTTCGGTAGGTATAATAACCTTACATTTAGGGCATTTATACCACATCCCTTCTTTTATTTCTTTTTTATCTTTGGTTTCTGTTACAATTCCTTGTTCAGTTCTGCTAAACCAACCTGTATTATCTTCTGCCATCTTTTTTTATTTATTATTTATTATTGATGATTTATTAACACTGTGAAAAATAAGCCACGAATGCACGAATAAAACATAAAATAATCAATTAAAGAAGTTCATTTCTGTTCAAACAATTCAGGTCTTCAAAGGCTGTTTGTAATCTTTCTGCCATTGCTTTTTCAGCTTCCCTTAACCAAACTCTGGGATCATATTTTTTCTTATTCGGCTTGTCCTCACCTTCAGGATTTCCGATTTGTCCTTGTAAATAATCTCTGTTTGAACTTTCGTATTTTCTTACTCCGTTCCAGAATGCCCATTGTGTATCAGTATCAATATTCATTTTAATAACACCGTAGGAAACAGCTTCTCTAATTTCTTCGTGAGTAGAACCTGAACCTCCGTGGAAAACAAAATCTACCGGTTCATTATCACTTAAATTAAATTTTTCTTTAATATAGTTTTGAGAATTCAGAAGTATCTTTGGTGTTAACTTTACATTACCGGGTTTATAAACACCATGTACATTCCCGAATGATGCAGCTACAGTAAATTTATTACTGATTGCAGACAATTTTTCATAAGCATAAGCAACATGTTCAGGTTGAGTATATAATTTTGATTCGTCAACATCCTCGTTATCAACACCATCTTCTTCTCCTCCGGTAATGCCGAGTTCAATTTCCAGAGTCATTCCGATTTTACTCATTCGTTTCAAATACTTTTCAGAAATTTCAATATTTTCCTCAAGTGTTTCTTCAGAAAGATCCAGCATGTGAGAAGAATACAAAGGCTTACCGTATTGTTTATAATATTCTTCACCGGCTGTTAAAAGACCGTCAATCCACGGAAGTAACTTTTTTGCTGCATGATCTGTATGTAAGATTACAGGTACACCATAAGCTTCTGCTACAGTATGAACATATTTTGCTCCTGCAATTCCGCCGAGAATTTGTGTTTTATGATTATCATTATTCAAGCTTTTTCCGGCAAAAAATTGGGCACCCCCGCTTGAAAGTTGAACAATTACCGGTGAACCGGCTTTTGCTGCAGCTTCTAATACTGCATTTACAGAATGTGAACCAACGATATTTACCGCAGGTATTGCAAAGTTATTCTCTTTAGCAATTTTAAACAGTTCTTGAATATCATCTCCGTAGAGAACTCCGGGTTTAATTTTATTGAATGCCATGGTTTTGAATTTTGAGTTAGAAATTATTTTAAAAAAATTATATTAAAGGTTATTTTTTAGCCATTCATTCTTGCATCTTACATTTGACCATGCTGATTCAAAACCTGATTTTATAACAAACAAACGGTCTTCTTCATAAAGATTATCATTTAAATCATCTCTGATTTCTTTGGCTGACAAGTCTGTAACAATAGCTAAAGAATATTTTGTAATTCTTGCCCATGATCCATATGATTTAATATTATCATAAAGTTCTTGGATATCAGCATTTGAGTTTATTTCAAATGTTATTATATAACATTCCATTTTTGTAAATTTATTAACCTAATTCACTAAATCTGTCATAAAGATATTGCAACTCTTTTTCATCTTGTTTATTCAATAAAATGGTCTCTACATAATCACTTTGAATATTCTTATTCTTTAATTTATAAAGACAATTATCATATTTTTGGATTTTACAATATTGACATTGATTTATTTTTTTTTCTTTACAACTACTTTGTAATAATTTTATTTTTTTAAGAATAAAATGAGAGTAAATATACAACAACCATTTTCCTTTTGAGATTGATTTAATAACATCTTTGTTATAAGACAAATTTAATGAACCTGCAAATATATTTAACTCGTTTTGCTTTTTATTAATTTTCTTGAAAAGTTGATCATCTTTTAAAATTCTTCCTTTAGTTACTTTTTTTCCGTCATTGTCTCTTTCATAACCAATTATTCCTTGGTAACTAGAAATACAAGCATTTTTTAAAGCTTCAAGTGAAAAATAATATAATCTTTTGTATGTCTTTTCTATATCATTCTCAATAAAATCAAATAAAGTTTTATTTAAAAGTTCTGAATGTATATTTGTTACTTCAAATAATACTTTTTCTAAATTAGTTTGAGTTACAAAATGACTTTCAATTGAGTAATACTTCAAAACAAATAAACACTCCAATTCCGGTATTTCATTTCTATAATATCTTGCATCTCTATCTATTATCCCTAAAATATATTTTTTTAATTTCGGTTTATTATTAATTTTTTCTTGCAAATAAGTAATTGCATCAATAACTGATTTATTCCCTTCATTGTAATCTGGAACAGTTTCTATTGCTTTTATTATATATTTCTGTCCTGATATCTTATCATAAATTTGAATATCATCTGCACCTTCAACAAGTATTAATGGTCTTTCAGTTGTATATGCTGTTGAAACAAGTTCATCAATATCATATTGTTTCATCATATTGCTTCTTTCACTTTAACTTCAACAACTGTATCAAGTTCTTTGCCGATTACAGGACTATGTGTTGCTACAATCATCTGTGTATTAGGCGTATATTTTGACAATATGCCCATTATCTTTCTTTGCCATTCAATGTTTAATGAAATTTCAGGCTCATCAATAATAATGAAATCTCTTTTACTATCATCTATTAAAACAATAGTTAAAAAAATGAGTAAATTTATTTCTCCACTTGATAACTGGTTTATATTATGTTTTCTTTTACTTATTTTAATAAAAGCGTCATCCTCATTTATAACTAACTCCTTACCTTTACTTATTACTGAATTGTATGTTTTAATTAGTTCATCAATTGAATTTAATATTTTTCTTGAATTATTTAACTCATCAATAATATTTAAAAGTAATTTTACCAATAATTTATCAGATTCTTGCAACCTGTTTTCTTCAATATCTATAATAATTTTTAGTAATTTTAAAATAAAACTATCTGATGAATCAGTTAATGATTCTGCTAAAATATCTTTATTTTCTATAATCTTTTTAATATCTTGGTCAGGTATATCATCACTTAAATGTGAATTTGTGATTTGATCAAGAGTATTTGATGTTGATTTTTGTATCTTTTCTGAAATTATTTCTTTAATCTTTCTATACCTTTCAGTAAGTAGATATTCAATATCGTCAATATTTATTTCTTCTAACAATACATGTTTAAATGCAAATAATTTATTCTTTTTTATTGATTCTCTTTGTCTAATTAATCTATTTTGGGAATTTGAAAACTTTATAAATTCTTGTGCAATTAAATTTATTTTTTTAACAGAAACATTAAGTTTATTAGAAATATCAGTATTTGAAAAAAAATTCAATATATGCTCACTTTCAATTTTGTTTGACAATAATGAAATCCCACCACGTTGTATACCTTTTGAAATAGATTTAGCTTCTACAAGTTTACTATTGTTAAACTCATCCCAATCATATAATGATTCTTCTATATTTCCGGTGTGTTCTGCTGAATTTTCATCATTTTTCAATTCAATAACAGTTACTTTTTGTTTTTTTAAAAGACCTTTATCATTATGTTGAAAATTTACTATTATTTTATTCACTTTTTCTGACTTCAAAACATCATCATCTTTTGATAAAAATGCAATAAGAATCCTTAAAAGTGTTGTTTTTCCTGAACCGTTATCTCCAAATAAAACAGTTAAATTTGTATCTGCAAATTTTATTTTACAACTTCTTGAAAAGTCCTTAAAACCAAAAATATGAATGCTGTCTATTCTTAACATAAATTTTAAAATTTTGTTCAAAAGTAAATAATATAAATCTAACTTTAAACAATAAAATATTTTTTTTACATATTCCTCCTATACTGCCCACCCACATTAAACAAAGCACCAGTAATTTGCCCTATTGAGCAAACTTTAGCAGTTTCCATAAGTTCTTCAAAAATATTTTGATTATGTTTTGCTGCTTGTTTTAGTTTTTCAAGGCTCTCTCCTACTCTGTCTGACATTGTTTTATGTAATTGTTCCAACATTTCAATTTGATATTCTTTTTCTGTTTCGGTTGCCCGAATAACTTCTCCGGGTGTTACAGTAGGAGATCCTATTGAGGATAAAAATGTATTAACTCCCATTATGGGTAATTCTCCGGAATGCTTGAGGTTCTCATAATATAAGGATTCTTCTTGTATCTTACTTCTTTGATACATGGTTTCCATAGCTCCCAATACTCCCCCTCTTTCCGTTAATCTGTCAAATTCTGACAGAATTGCTTCTTCAACAAGGTCTGTTAACTCTTCAATAATAAATGAACCTTGTAAAGGATTTTGGTTTTTTGCTAATCCCAGTTCATGATTTATAATCAATTGAATTGCCATTGCTCTTCTGACACTTTCCTCTGTAGGAGTTGTTATCGCTTCATCGTATGCATTGGTATGCAAGGAGTTACAATTATCATAAATAGCATAAAGAGCTTGCAAAGTTGTGCGTATATCATTAAAATCAATTTCTTGTGCATGTAAAGAGCGGCCTGATGTTTGAATATGATACTTTAATTTTTGTGATCGTTCATCTGCATCGTACTTTTCTTTCATTGCCTTTGCCCAAATTAATCGTGCGACACGTCCCATCACAGAATATTCGGGATCGACACCATTAGAAAAGAAAAATGATAAATTGGGTGCAAACTTATTAATATCCATTCCTCGCGAAGCATAATATTCCACATAAGTGAAACCGTTTGCTAAAGTAAATGCGAGTTGCGAAATAGGATTTGCACCGGCTTCGGCAATATGATAACCGGAAATTGAAACAGAATAAAAATTCCTGACTTTATTATTAATGAAGTATTCTTGCATATCTCCCATTAACTTTAAAGAAAAATCAGTAGAATAAATACAAGTATTTTGAGCTTGGTCTTCTTTCAAAATATCCGCCTGTACTGTTCCGCGTACTATTGTAATTGTTTCGTCTTTAATCTTATCGTAAACATCTTCGGGCAAGACTTGATCCCCCGTAACACCAAGTAACATTAATCCCAAACCATCGTTACCTTTGGGCAAATCTCCTTGATATTCGGGACGTTTTGTTCCTTTAGCTTTGTAAATTGCTTTAATTTTTGCTTCAATTTCGGCTTCCAAACCGTTGGCTTTGAGGTATTTTTCACATTCCTGATCAATTGCAGCATTCATAAAATAAGCAGTCATAATCGGTGCCGGGCCGTTAATAGTCATTGATACAGAAGTTGCAGGATTAGTCAGATCAAAACCTGAATACAATTTTTTTGCATCATCCAAACAAGCAATTGACACACCTGAATTTCCTATTTTACCGTAAATATCAGGCCTTCTGCCGGGATTTTCTCCGTACAAAGTAACACTGTCAAATGCCGTAGATAAACGCTTTGCAGGCATTCCAAGAGAAACATAATGAAAACGTTTATTTGTTCTTTCAGGACCGCCTTCACCGGCAAACATCCTTGTGGGATCTTCACCTTCTCGTTTAAACGGAAAAACTCCTGCAGCAAACGGAAACTCTCCGGGAACATTTTCTTTCAAGTTCCATTTTAATATCTCACCCCAATCTTTGAATTTCGGTAATGATATTTTCGGTATCTTTAAATGTGATAAACTTTCTGTTGTTGTTTTTACTTTTATTTCTTTATCTCTTACTTTGTAAACAAATTCATCTCTTTGATAGTTCGTCTTTTTTTCCTCCCAATTTTCGAGAATTTTTTTATTATACGGATCAAGGTCAAGTTCGGTTTGTTCGTATAGTTTTTTTACTGCATCTGCTCCTTGTTGTGACGTTTCAGAGTCTTGCAGACGTTTCAAAGTCATATCGAAAGCAAAAAGGTTTCGGGCAACTTCTGATTGTTTCTCTGCATTTAAATTATATTTTTTTACTGTTTCAGAAATCTCTGATAAATAACGAACTCTTGCAGGAGGGATGATCTGCATTTTTTCTTGAAGATCAAATTCCAAATGAGAATCTCCGTTCAAATTTGCTCCTGTCTTTTCAGAAATCATTTTTTTTAATGCTTTATATAAATCATTTACGCCGGTATCATTAAATTGTGAAGCTGTAGTACCGTATACCGGCATTTTTTCAACATCTTCATCAAATCGTTCGTTATTTCTTTGATATTGTTTCTTTACATCTTTCAAAGCATCTTCAGCACCGCGTTTATCAAACTTATTAACAGCAATAATATCAGCAAAATCAAGCATATCTATCTTTTCGAGCTGTGTTGCCGCACCGTATTCCGGTGTCATCACATACATTGATACATCACTGTGATCAATTATTTCAGTATCTGATTGTCCGATTCCGGAAGTTTCCAGAATTATAAGATCATAATCGGCAACTTTAACAATACCGACAGAGTCTTTTACAAAAGGAGACATTGCCAAATTTGCTTGTCTTGTTGCGAAAGATCTCATATAAACTCTTTCATTATTTATTGAATTCATACGAATTCTGTCTCCTAAAAGAGCACCTCCTGTTTTTCTTTTTGACGGATCAACAGAAATAATTGCAATGGTTTTATCTTTATAATCTTCAATAAACCTGCGAACCAATTCATCAACCAATGATGATTTACCGGAACCGCCGGTACCCGTTATTCCGAGAACCGGTATCTTTTTCTCTGATGCAATTGATTTTATCTCATTCATTACTCCGGGGTCATTGTTTCCGCAACATTCTGTAATACTGATCATCCGAGCAATTGAATTAATATCTTTTTCTTGTATCTTTTCAACAGTCGGAACATCTCCTTCAAAAACAGAATAATCTGATTGTTGCATTAAATCATTGATCATACCTTGCAATCCCATTTCACGGCCGTCATCGGGAGAATATATCCTTGAAATGCCGTAGTCGTGAAGTTCTTTGATCTCATCAGGCAGTATAACTCCGCCGCCGCCGCCAAATATCTTTATGTTTTC
>JAUVIG010000271.1 GCA_030592825.1 Chlorobiota bacterium
CCGGCGTCATTCTTTTTACCGCAATACGGACATTCAACTGTTTTTGGTTCATCTTTTTTATCATTATCTTTTGAAAGTTCTTCTTTATTAAGTTCTTCTTCTTTTTCTCTGTCTTGATCTTTAAAGCTGCTTATTGTTTCTTCAATATCTTTATATGCTGCTTCTAAATCTTTGTATGCACTTTCAATTTTTATACATGGATTTGCATCTAAATTTTCTGCTTTTTTATTAAGAACTTTTTCTTCTTTTTTTATTGCACTTTTACTGTCGTCCATAATCAATTCTGCATATTTTATATCGCTTTTCGATTTGTCTTTGAGTATCTTTTTTAATTCTTTTTTCTTCTCCTTAACATCATCAATTTTTGAACTCATGTTTTTCAGGTTTCCAATACAACCTGAATTCAACAGATTATTTGCCTCTCTCATTTTTTTTGCTTTCGCTTCTTCATCCGAAATGTCTTTAGCTTTGCCGTAAATATTTTCTGCTTCTTCAATTTTTGCTTTAATCATATCTGCATAAGCAGGATAATCTTTTTGCATCTTTTCTAATTGCTGAATATTTCTGTCCCAATTTTTTGTTTCGCCTTCAATTGACGGTCCGCAAGAATACACTGTGAAAAATAATACTGTGATAAACAGTAAAAATAATCTTTTCATAATATGAATTTTAGTAAATAAAATAATTATTAATGCTTACAAATATACTTAATTTTTTTGTTAAATTGTTGCATTGTTAGATTGCTTTATTGAATTAGGCGTTTAGTTAATAATGAGCATTCTTGTTAAACTGTCTAATACATTGATGTAATCACACAGAATTCACAGAAATTCACAGATTCTTCTGTGGTAATCTGTGGTATCTGTGTGAAATTTAAGTATAAAAGGAGTCATCCGATGACTTGCGGATTTTAGGGTTTTACGGCAAATTGATTTTATTAATCAAAGGTTTTGCATAAATACCGTAGAAAATTTTTTCTGTAAGATCGGGGTCTCCGGTCATTGAACTCACAATTTTTTTACATTGAACCTTTAGTTTGGTTTCATCTTCTTTGAAGTATTTGCCTTCTTTAAGGCATTTATTTGAATTGTTTAAAATATCGAAAGCAATATAATTTGCTTTGTTTAATTTAAAATCAGCATATATTTGATTGTCAATTAGACTTGTCAATTTCGAGAATCTTTCGTTCTTATTTTTAATTGTGTTAAAAGTTTTAATATCTTCATTTAAAGGTTTTCCGAAAGTAATATTTACATCTCCTTTCATATTATAAAGACCTCGCCCCATATCTTTCATATCATCTTCAAGAGATTTTTTATACTCTTCACCTTTTAATTTAGAATAAGTTGCAGCAATTTTTGATTCAATTGTAGGTTCATTCTCATATGAAATACTTACCGGCACTATATTTAATTCAGTAAAATCTTTCACGAAATCATTCGAACCGCTAAAATTCAACATTTTCAACAAAGCCGTATCTGTATAATCATTTCCGTCTTTTGATCTGCCCTCTTTTTGGGCAATCCATACTGATGTATTTCTGTTTACAACAGTATCTCTAATATAGGCTGATAATTTCATTGAGGCTTGCAACATTTCTTTTCCTGCCAGATCTCTGCGTACAATAAAAGATTTATTTAATCTTACCAAATTTTCTATCCATTTATAAATAAGCAAGTTATTCCCGATTGCTATTTCAGAAGTTTGAAACCCGCTTCTATATAACAACTCATTAATTAAAGCAGAATCTAATACTATATCTCTGTGGTTTGATATAAAAAGATATGATTTACTTTTATCTAAATTTTCTAATCCGGCATGTGTGAAATTCTTGACAGATAAACGGATAAGAACATTAACATAAAAAGAAATGTATTTCGATTGAAAATCATACACAGACTTTACATCATTTAATTCTGTACCGAGTCGGGCTATTCTTTCTTCAGTAAAAATTTTTCTTAAGATATAAAGGAATCCTTCATCACTAATTAATTCTCGAAGGGTTTTATTTACTTCTTCGTCCCTGAATGAACGAATATTATTAAAATCAAATGTTTCCAAAATTAAGTCTGTTAAGAAGCGAATTTATAAAAAAACAATTCCGGTAAAATAATGGCAGTACCAAAAAATCTAATTAGAGCAGTCATGTCCTTCATCGTGATTGCACATATTTGCAGTTGTTTTCAGATTACCTGAAAGAAAATCTTGTATTATTTTTCCCGGATTTTCCACAGGTGCACCCGTAAAGACATTAATATTTCTTGCATTAAGAATATCAACAGCTTTAGGCCCTATACCACCTGTAATAAGATCGGTAACTTCAATTTCTGCCAACCAATTTGGGATTACACCAAACTCATGCGGAGGCGGATTTTCCATTTGTTCTTTTATAATTTTATTTTCTTCGGTATGATATACATAAAACACAGGAGCATGACCGAAATGTGCCGATAATTTTCCGTCGGCAACCGGAAGTGCTATTTTTCTCATTTGTATTAAATTAAAGTTAAATCTAAATTTTCATTTGCAAAGGAATAAAAAATAAAAATATTTTGAACATTATAATTCATATTCTTTTAACCTGCATTATTCATAAAAATTTTAAAAATCAATTATTTCACAGATTATCATACTTTTACAGGCATCCTTCATAAAAACAGAATTTTTAAATTTTCACCAAAGGCACATTAAAATTTTGCCGTACTTTTCGTTGCAAACCTTTCGCAGTATTAATATACAGCTTCAAGGTTTGACGCCTCAACTACGACAAAATTTTAATGCGTGCAGAATGCAGGTTAAGCATTTTTAAAAATAAGTCCATTCCTTTTCTCTTTTCTGCATCTAAATGATAACTAATATCCTGTTTAAGATATTTTTCAATATCAAAATTAATCTTTACATTATCTTTCAGATATTTTTTAATGATAATATCTTTATTTTCGAGTCCATTTTTTAAAGCATCATTAAAATCATTAATGAAAGATTGAGAAAGTTCCTTATTTGCAACCCATGCTGCAAATACAAAAGGTAAACTCGTAAAATTCATCCATTCTTCAGACAGATCATAAATATACTCAAATTTATTGATATATTTAAATGCCCTGTCGCCAATAATTAATCCGGCATCAGTACCTGAAATCTTATCTTCATAAGCTCCGGCAGTATTTATAAAACCGGGGTTTATCTTCCAATAATTTTTGGCTAATATTTTTAGTAATTTTACAGATGTTCTTGACTGATAATCAAGATATATTTGTTTAATATCATTTAAGGGTACATCACTAAACAAAAAAACGGTATTAACTTTTCCGACAGCACCGATACAATAGTTTGAAATAATTTTCGGAGATTTAATTTTACTGATTTCAGCAACAGGTATCAGTCCCAGATCAACTTCATTATTAATTAATTTTTTTGAACAAACTGACGGAATATCTTTTGATAAAATAATTCTGTCTTTTAGCAACTTACAAGTTTCTATTCCATAACTAAACGGTAGTGTATTAATATATGAAATTGCAGATATTTTAATTTTATTATCCAATCAGTTTATTTTTTGAAACTTGAAATTCAGTAGTTATTCTATATGAGAAGTATCTTCATAATTTATCTTTCCCAAATTATTCGATAATTATAACCTATTTCGGGTTTTAACAGGTGGAACTCATAACTTTTTGTGGTATTATCAAAAGGGATTTCTTTTATTTTTTGATAATTATGGCCAATTGAGTTTAACTTTTGCCTTTCAAGAATTGCATTTTTATCATAATCATTCTGTTTATACTTCAATATAATTCTGTAATGAATAATATCAACTTCTTGAATAATTCTATTCGCTACATAAGTATCAGATTGCCTATCAGCATCATCTAATTCTGCTTTAAAATGTATTACTTCATTCTTGTTATAATATAAGGGTTTTTGGAATTGTAAAATTGCTTTGTCATATTTAGTCGGATCTTTATCATCAATAACATTTTTTACTTTTTGTAAATTTGAAGTAACCACAGGCATATGTGTCCCTGACCATTTAAAACTAAATAAGAATTCAGTTAAAATTGGTTTTTTAGACTGAATAAGTCTATATGTCTCATAAACAATTTTGTTGCTGTCGGATGTTTCATATTTTACAAAAGTAGATATACTTTCAAATTCATTATCTCCAACACTTATTATTTTGAATAAAGTATAGATTAATGATAGAGTAAATATCAGCAACATTAAACAAAAAAAAGACAGAGCTATATAAATTGCCCACTCTTTTTTTAATATAATTACAGTAACTCCAATTATTGAAGCTAATGCTGCTATAAAGTATAATTGTTTAGAAAATATGTTTACTACTGCAATAAACATGTCCTTTACTACAGACATAATAGAAGTTAGTTGATTCTTGTAATATATTTTTAAAATTATTGGTCAGTTCCCATAATTCTTTTTTTGAAAAGCTTATTGTTATTGCAAAGATACAACAAAATAATAAATATACAAATTTCAATGTATTTAAATTTTTACTTTTAAAATTAGATTTCGGCATTAAAAATCTTATCAATTTCAGCATCTTCTTTTTTCTTAATCTCCACCATCGAAGCTGTTCCTGCAATTACAGACAGAATAGCGACAAATGCAGATAATGCTACACCAATATACGGGATAAATAAAACCAGAGCAAATAAAGAACCGTTCACAATTGCCACCCATTTATATTTTCTCATAAATTTAACACTTTCTTTCAGGCTTCTTTTATATCTTTCGTTGGAATAATCCATATAAGAAAATCCGAAGAAATATGAAGTAATAAAAAACATAAAAATAACACCTATCCAACTGATAAATGAAAGTATCAAACCTACAATAAAAACAAGAATCATAATTCCGGTTTCAAGAGCCAAGTTCCTGATTGCAATTCCGATACCTCGGAAAACATCTTTGAAAAATTGCTTAAATTCAAAGGGATAATCATAAGCATTATCGGTCAATACATGTTCTGCCTTTTCTGAAATAATTGAAAATAACGGAGACAGAATAATTACAATTATATATCCTCCCAAATAGATAAAACTGATAAAAAATAAGACATAAACAATGGTTGTAATTATTCCGGAAAGCAAACCTCTTAAAGCTCCCGATCCCCAAAATTCTGCACCTCCCAAATTTATCCATTCCATAAAACTGTCTCTTGCAAATTTTGCCAGTTCAATTACTTGGCTCATACCAAACCAAAACAAGAGGATATTAATAATTAGAGGAAAGAACATATATTTAAAAAAGCCTTTAGAGAATAAAAGGTCTAAAGCCTTAAAATAACCTTTGAATCCGATACCTACTTGTCGCCAGAATCCCATATTATTATTATTTTATTAAACATTGATTTTTTCAATGATTTAATTTTGTATTTTATTATCAGTACACAGTCGGCAGTATGCAGTCTTATTTCAATTCTTTTTTCAAAAACAACTGATATAATTCATCTGTTGACAAAACTCTTGTGTACCCTTTTCCTTTCAGTCCGGTTATTA
>JAUVIG010000037.1 GCA_030592825.1 Chlorobiota bacterium
GCATATTTTTGTGTTGTTCTTGTAAGGCAATTATCAAGGATTAGCGGCGATTGTGCTTTCATTTCTTTATCTCCGCAAGTATAAGCTGATGATCTTTTTTTATTTACTTTAATTAACATATCAATTTGCCAAAACTTTTCTTGGTACTTTTTTTCAATTTCATTAAATTTTGCATCAGTTTTATAATTTTTTCTGTACATAACTAAAAATGTACTTGCTGTTTGCAAATCGCAAGAACTGTTATTATACATGCTTTCAATCGCATCCAATATTTCTGTTTTTGCTGTTTTTGAGAGATATTTACTGCTGTTTTCCGCTACTTCATAAATTTGGTCATAATAATCGTCTTCGTTTATTTTGCTGTATTTAGTCAAAATAGTTTTCGTATTAAAATTATAATTTTTTGCAATTTTAAAAACATATAAAGGATTATTAGGATAAGTAAGTTTCAGCAAATTGAAGATTTTAACCGATCTTTTCAGGTCTTTTTCCTTAAACAGCAAGTCTGCTTTTTCATTTGCCTTCGTTACTACGTATTTAATTTGCCTTGTGTGTTCTGCATAAAATTTATCATACGGGTGTTTCTTGTTATTAGATTCTATCCTTTTTATACACTTTACAGCATCAATAAAAGGATCAGGATAATTTTTTAAAATGTCTTTGTTTTTCGAAGCATCTGTAAGTACCATACTTTTATATAACAAAGCTTTTTGTTTTTCGATATTTTCTTTAATGTTTTTTTCACATAACTTAATACATTTCACATATTTTTTACTTTCATACAATTTTTTTATTTCATTTTGCGAAAAACTTGTCAGGCAAAATGCAATTATTAATATTGATAACAGAAGTGTTCTGATTTTCATAATTTTCTTTTTGGGGTTTAAATTACAATTTTTTAACGATATTTCAAAATTAAAAATTGTATCTCTATTGCTTCCTTTTCTTTTTAATCTAAATACATAAGCATTTTGTTTGTTTCTTTTTTTTTAGTAACTTTATAATTTAAAACATAAATTTTATTTTTAACATAAAACGATAATTATGCTTACTAAAAATCTGAAATTAAGTTTATTACTCTTATTATTCCCTTTAATGTTCATCAGTTGCGGGGATGATGAAGAAAATGAAGTTACATACGAAGATGTTATATCAGATGATCCGGAAGATGAGCCGAATCTTGAAGTGAATGTTGTTTGTATGTGGAAAGCTGTCTCATTAAGAGAAGAACCGTCTTCAAAGGGAAAATATGTTACAACAATGAACCTGGGAGAAACCGGTACAACCTACGGAGAAACTGTTACTGATTCAAGTTCTTCAAAGGTAAGAGAATATGTAAAAATAACTTTGGGTGACGGAACCGAAGGATGGATACAAAAAAACTTAACAGCAGTTGATGTCGCTTCCTATGTTGTTAAATCAAGAACCAAATTATATAAACGGCCTGATATACTTGCTACTTCAAAAAAAGAGTTTGATATAATGCAATTTATTGTGGTAACGGACACCCAAGACGATTGGATGAAAGTAAAAGGGAAAAGGCATCAAGACGGGTGGTTTAGTGAAGGTTGGGTAAAATCAAGCCATTTGTCAAGTTCTGATATTGATATTACTGTTGCAATTCTGGCAGAACGAGCTATATCATTTTCAGATAAAGCAAAAAAATTAGAAGCTTTAAATGAAATTACAGACAATGCTGATTTTTCAGGCTCAATTTTTATTTCATCAGTTCAAGATATGACAGATGAATTGAAGTATGAAGAGGAAGAAGATGAAGGAGATGAAATTTATGATTAAAATTTAGAAAGACAATAGTATTAAGCGTAAGTCCGGTAAAAAAACATTGATAAAAATTTTATATGAATGTTTTTTTACCGGACTTCTCGTATATTAAACCTAAAATCAGTTTATCGTATTTTTTTAGCTGTTTATTCATCGTTAGCGTGAGTTCATCATTTTTCGGTCTTTTTAAACTGTTTTTTAATAAATTTAAAATTTTCTAAAATATTAAATACCATGAAACATCTCAAAATTCCAAGCTGTATCCTAATTGTGATTTTTTTATTAGCCGGTTACTCCGGTTCTTTTGCAAAACCTATAACTGTTAAAGATGCAAAACAAATTGCAGAGGCAAAACTTTTGCAACATTCAAAATATGATTATTCAATTAATCATAACGAAACTGTTACTGATGATAAGGGGAACGTTTTATTTTATGCCGTACATTTAAACCCTGTCGGTTTTGTAATTGTTCCGGGAGATGACGAAATGATCCCTGTTATAGCATACTCTTTTATGGATAATATTGATGCCGGCGGAAAATTCTTTGATTTTCTTATCAATGATATTCAAAAAAGATATGATGCATTAGATAAAATTCCTGTCTCAATGATTAAAAGCAGACAACAACAAAGACAAGATTTGATTAATCTCAATTTTGAAAAAGATAAATTTGAACAATGGCCTCCCCGTGGAACAACAGCAACAGGTGGTTGGTTAGAATCAAATTGGACTCAAGATGCTCCCTATAATCAAATGTGTCCGATTGATCCGGTAACAAGTACTCGGAGCTATGCCGGATGTCCGGCTGTTGCCATGGCTATGATACTAAATTATCATCAAACTGTCAACAGTACGGTTTTTACTGATGATGATGATTATTACCATAGTTATGCAGGAAGAAATTATTATATTGATGATGACTATGAAGAAAACGAATTCCCTTGTTTTCCTGATCTGAATAAATATCTTGACACTTTGGTAATGCATTATGAAAATATTGAACCTTTAACAAATAACGACAAAGCAGCTTTGACTTTTGCATGTGGTGTTGCCGCAACACAGGTATATACATCCGAAGGTTCAGGTACTTTTGGTGTCAGTCAGGCATTTGAAGCTTATTTAAAATTTGCTTGTGAAGATATACAATTATTAGATGAAGATGATGTCGGTATCTATGATAGTCTGACACAAAACATGAAAGATTCGTTACCTGCACATCTTGCAGTTGTTAATGAAAGTTGGACTTCCGGACATAATGTTGTAGTTGACGGTTATAATACCGACGGTTATTATCATGTAAACTTTGGTTGGGGAGGATACAGTAATGGTTGGTATATTTTACCTGATGAGTTTCCTTACAGTCTTACAGTTATTGAAGGCTTAATTATTGATATTATGAAACCGGAAGCACCGCCTCCTGCTTATATTAATTCCAAACTTGAACATTCTGTAAATTTATACCCTAATCCTGCTGAAAATTATTTTTCAATTTTTACTGAAAATATAAATCCGGAATCTGTATGTATTTATAATCTACAAGGAACTTTGATAAAAGAAATAAATGAAGATCAGATATATAATGTGAGTACAGATAATATTCCCGGCGGAACTTATATTATAAAGATCAAATATACTTCAGGGCAGGTATTAAATAAAAAATTGATTGTGATAAAATAAGAACAGATTCCTGTTTTAAACACTCCGGAGTCAGTTGCACTGATTTCCGGAGTTTTATTTTTCTTTTATTAGTACCGTTTCTTTAACCGGCTCGTTGCGATATGACCAAAGAGTACTTATTATCAATCCTGATGCAATATGCCATATTCCCCACATTGCGGCAATAAAGGCTATGCCTCCGTATCCGTCGTCAGGAAAAATTTTATTGTTAAATATCAAAACCAGGGCTATCCCGGAATTTTGTATGCCGGTTTCAATAGTTATTGTTTTTCGATTTAATAAAGACAGCCTTAACAAGCCGGAAATACTGAAACCTGTAGTAAAGGCCAATAAGTTGTGAATAAGGACTATCGGAAATATCAACCAAAAATATTTTGCGAAATGTTCAAAATTTGCAGCTATTGCTCCGGCAATAAATCCTAAAAAAACAACAAAAGATACTATTTTAACTGTTTTAAAGATACGTTTGGTCGTTTTCGGAAATTTTTGTTGAAACCATAACCCTAATACCAAGGGCACACCCATTAATAAAGTAATTGTTTTTAACACTTCAATAAACGGTATATGAATGGGGTCTGCTATATCGGACAAAGTGTCTATATATAAATTTCCCCAAAACGTAAAACTTAAAGGTGTCATAATTATGGACGCTAAATCTGCAATTGCAGTTAAACTAACAGAAAGAGCAACATTCCCTCTTGCCAAAGAAGTCATAAAATTTGATACATTACCGCCGGGGCAAGATGCAACCAAAAGCATTCCTAATGAAATTGAGACAGGCAGCTTTGCAATCATCACAATTAAAAATGTCATTGCCGGCATTAATATAAATTGAGAAATAACACCCGTAATAACCGATTTTGGGTCTTTTACAATGTCTTGGAAATTCTCTCTTTTAATTCCTAATGCTACGCCGAACATAATAAATGCAATTGTTATATTCATAATCATCAGCCCGGTTTCATTGAAATTAAGTTTAATTCCGTCTAAAGGCAAGAGTTTTTCGTTATAGTTATCAAACATGTTTTTTCGCTTTACAAAAGCTAATTTAAAAGTTTTTTATATTTTCAAGTAGTTGTAAAATTATATTTGGTTCAAAACCTCTGCCTGAAGTAAACCGTAACAGCCTGGTTTTCTTTTTATAAGGGTCTGTTTCTTTTATTTGTTTAAGCTTTTGATTTATAACATTTTTTAACATTTCAAGATATTCTTCTTGCTTAATTTTATCAATTGCCTCATCAATCAGCTTCTCCGGAATTTGTTTTTGCAAAAGCATAGCTTTAATCTTTATCTTTCCCCATTTATTAAACTTGAACTTATCTCTCACATAAAAATTTGTATATCTTTCTTCATCAATAAAGAGTTGTTTTTCCAGTTCATTTATCACTTTTATGTGGTCTTCCGGTTTTGCTTTCCAGTCAAATAATTTTTTACGAATATCTGACTTGCATTTTTCGGCCTTACTGCATAAATACATTGCTTTGTTTAATGCTTTTTGGTATGTTATGTGTTTTTTTTGCATTATTCAGTAAACTTAAAACACTTAAATGTTTTATTTGTTTTTAGATTTTTTAATCTTTTTCTTTATTCAACAATAGCTGTATTACTTAAGATTAGAGGCTTATATTTTTCGGAAGGAGATTTTATAAATTTACCGATACCATATTCATCCCATCTGTTATCAACCAATTTAATAGTTTCTTCATCAGAAGTTACAATATCGGGCCAATCTCTTTTGAAGTTATCAATATCTGCACGTTTTCTTGTTCCGTCAATTGCAAGATGAGAAACCTCTGCTTCATTTTTTGCCTTGATTATTGTACAGTCTCTTAAAGGCTCAATGTTGTTTGCAAAAATCCATGTTGTTTGTTCAATATCAAAAACATCAACGGGGTGGTCAACAAAAATCAAGAACTTGACTTTGTTTATTCCTTGCTCTTTTATAAGTTGTTCAGAGAGGAGTTTTATATGCTGCTTTTTTGTTTTAATTATTGAAATAAAAATAAATGATATATCCTTTTTCAATAAAGTTGTATTAATCTCTTTTATTTCAGAATATTTTTCTTTCAATTTTTGAACATTAATTTTAACAGCTTTAAGATCCAGCTTTAGAGAATGCTCATTCGATATTTCTTCCTTATATTTTTTTGTGGCATCAATTCCCATTTTACTTCCGAATGCAAATTTACTTGATGAATGGTCCAAAACATCCAAAGGCCCTTTTATAAATACAATATCATGCTCCGGGGCAACATATTTCGAAAATATTCGTGCCACAGATTCATAATTATCAATCGTAACTTCACTGTCAAAAACCGTGAGTATTTTATTGAACATCATTTGTCCGGCTCCCCATAATGAACTCATAACTTTTTGTGCTTGCCCGGCAAATGTTTTATTAATACTTACTAAAGTCAAATTATGGGCAACTCCGGCATCCGGAATATTCATATTGGCCATTTCGGGAAGCATCGTCAATTTTATGGGAGCAAGAAAAATCCTCTCTGTTGCTTTTGCAATATAAGCATCTTCCATCGGCGGGATTCCGACAACCGTAGCCGGATATACTGCATCTTTTCTGTGTGTAATACAAGTAACATGAAATTTAGGATACCAATCGGCCAGAGAGAAAAAGCCTGTATGATCGCCGAAAGGCCCCTCCCAAATAAAATCTTCCTGCGGATCAACATAACCTTCAATAATAATGTCTGCTTCTGCCGGAACTTCAATTTCTTGTGTTATTGCTTTTACTAATTTTACTTTTTGTTTTCGTAAAAATCCGGCAAGCATATATTCATCAATATTATCAGGCAAGGGTGCAGTTGCTGCATATGTTAAGACAGGATCTCCGCCAAGTGCAACAGCAACAGGCATTTTTTTTCCTAGTCTTTTATATTCATTAAAGTGCCTTGCTCCTACTTTATGTTTATGCCAATGCATTCCGGTTAAGTTCTTTTCAAATATCTGCATCCGATACATGCCTACATTTCTGATCCCTGTATCAGGGTCTTTTGTAATAACTTGCGGAAATGTAATGAAACGGCCTCCGTCTCTGCTCCATGTTTTCAAAATCGGTAATATTGAAAGATCGGGGTCTTGATGTATTACTTCTTGTGATTTTCCTTTGCCGGAAATTTGCTTTGGCATATATGAAGATAAGGCTGCCAGTTCAGGAAGTATTTTTAATTTATCAACAATGTTCTTTTTGGGTCCTGTCAGATTCTTGAAAAGCGTTTCAATTTCTTTTCCGATTTCGTTAAAATCGTTAACACCCAAAGCAATTTGCATTCTTTTCTCTGAACCAAGTGCATTCATAAGAACGGGGAAATCAGTACCTGTGTTTTCAAATAATATTGCTTTGCCTCCACCCTTTTCTTTTGACATTCTATCAACTATTTCAGACATCTCAAGAACCGGATCAACATTAACTTTTATTCGAACGAGTTCTCCTGCTTCTTCTGTTTTTTTTATAAACTTTTGCATGTTTGTTTTCTTTCTTCTATTCAGGAATAATCATTTTTTTCTTTTACACACAACAATATATTCTGTTATCATCGTGCTTTTTTTTACACCTTTTTTGTTTGTCGGTGAATTTTTTGAAGGCATTGATTTATTTCCTAATAATCTTTCATAAGTTATTAAGTGTTTGTAATCTTGTTTTTCAAATTTTTCAGCTATGAATTGATCTGTTGGAAGTTGAACGTCTTTTACTAATCTATTTCCTACGATATAAACAATATATCCACCTTTTTTTACACTTTTGGCAACTTTATTTATCGAAAATTCTAAATCTCTGTAAAAGCTTGATATTTCGTAACTTCTTTTTTCAAATTTTTTAAAAATTTCATACAAATAATCATAAATTAATCCGTCTTTGTATAATTTTTTTTCTGTTTTTCCCCCCATTAACATACTGTCAATTTTTCGAGCATAGTCTATATCTAACCATTCATTGGCAAAGTTTGAAAATTGACCGTAAGCTACAGTTGTTTTGCTGTCACCATAAGGTGGACTTGTTAAAACAATATCAAAAAAATCATCTTTTGGTTCAAATTTTTTATATTCAACAGAGATTTTAACACCTTTTTTCAATTTAGGATAATAAATAACTTGGTAAATATCTAATGTTTTTTTTAATCTACTGAAAAACACACCAAAAACATCCGGATTAAAATCCGTTATTAATTCCGGTTTAATTCGATAAAGTTTAAACTCACCATTTCTTGTGTATGAGCAAACTCTGACGGTTTCGGCAAACGGGATAGAAAAAAGCCGGCGTATGTTTTCATCCTCAATTTGATAGATAAAATGTTTTAGTATACTGATATTTTGAGTTATTTCTTTTGAAAACCAATAATCTATATTTTTGATTTTTGGTGATTTAAGTTTATTAAAGTTATTTTCATCTTTTAGAAATTCATAAATATTTGTTCTTAATTTTTGGCTTTCACTTCTTGCTTCCGGAACGTTTGTTTTTGTGAATTTTGCTTTTGAAATTAATACCGCGAGCGGATTAATGTCAAAACCATACATTTCATTAATTCCAACTTCTAAACCCGATGCAAATGAAGACCCGGAACCGCAGTATGGGTCAAGCATTCTTCCGGATTTTATATTAAGTTCTTTTAAGATTTCAATTCCGATTTGCGGTAACATTGTTGCCGGATACCTATGTAAATTTGGATATTTTGAGGCATAAGATTGTCCGGCGAAATCATATTTTGTATTTCGTTCTACTTTATATTTCATAGTGTTTTGTTTACATAATCTATCAAATGTGATAATGATTTAATAAAATCATTATTTATAGGTTTGCCGATGAATGAATTATCAAAGAATTTAAACATTCCCCTGTGTTGCGGGTTGTTAATTTCATTGTAAAAATTCACTGTTGCAAAGCAAACCAAAGGCATAAAGTCCGGATTATATTCAATCCCGTATTTTTCTTTGATTGGATTATCAGTTGTTGCAATTTCCATTAAAAGTTTCCACTTATAAGTTTGCCCGGCTCGTTCTCGTAACGAGGTTTTTAATGATAAAATGATACACTTATCTACAGTTTCGTTGTCTTTTTCTGTGTAAATAATTAAATCAACGTCCGGTTTTTGTGTTTCATCACCCACTTTAATTGTTGCAATTTTATCAAAATCTTTAATTTCAGACTTTTTACTCGTTATAAAAACTTTTGATTTAATATTCTCTTGCAACTTGTTTTGCAGAAATGTGTAAACTACAAGATTTGAAAAAGCATTTCCGGCTATTGATTTTCTTGCTTGGGAAATATCCCTTATTTCTCCGTCTTTTTTTCTTTTTTCAAGCAATTTATCAACTTTATCTTTGGTGTTAATCAATATTTCGTAAAGCATATTGAAAATATCTTTCCATTTGTCTTTTTTATCTTTGCTTTTAGAAATTATAACATCTATCATATTTAAAGCCGGTTGCATATAATATGTTTTGGAAATGTTTTTTAATGTTTTCTTTTCCTTTTTTGTTAGGTCATACATATTTTTTGGTCTTATTATTCCTGAAATTTGCAAACTGTTACTTTGACTGAGAATAAAACTTTATCATTTTCTCTTCCGGCTTATAAATATAAATTACATTTTCATTTGTGTCTGTTTTATATAATAATATTCCGTCATTAGATAAATACTCGTATTTTTTTGATTCATATTTTTCTCCGAATTTATTTACTCCGGTAACAATATTACCGAGATACCAGCGGCCGCCGACTTTACCTTTCCTAATGGTTTTAATTTTTATATTCTCATTAATCCTTATAGAAATATTATCACCGGAATCAAAAAAGATTAATATTTGTTTCTCTTGTGATTCAATGTTTTTTACTATACATGAAAAGTCCGTTATCTCATTATCATCATACAAGCCAAAAGCAATATAGTTCAATTCAAAGCTTTTATTGTCTTCTGCGAACAGCTTCCATTTAGTTGTATTGTTATCAAAATAATGATTTTCTATATAGTATTCTCTAAGAGCTTTTTTATATTTTGCAGGCACCATATTTCCTGCAACACTATTCCCCAAAATCATATTGATTTGTTTGAAAATATGTTCAACTTCAATATCTTCAACATATACATAACCTATTTTATTTCTGAGACTTCTAACTTTAAACCATGGTTTATAAATAATACCGTCTTCCGGTTTTTTAATTATTCTTACCGTTTCTCCATAATGAAGTTGTTCCATTTTTTCGGCATTTAAGCTGTCTCCTTCAAGAAGAAAAGAATCATTATCAATAATATGTCTTTCATCTTTTTTTGAAAGGAAAAATAATCCGGTAATTATAGCCGCTGCAAAAGCGATTGCTGCCAGCAACATTACCATGTTTTGCCAAAATTCATTTCCGAAAACGGGTCTTTTTATATCAATTTCTGCAGCATCAACAATTTTAGTTTGAAGAGATATTGTTGCCGATCTTGACTTTTTTGTTTGAGAACTTAAAAGAGCAATACTTAATTCATCACACGCTTGATATCTGTGAAGAGGTTGGTTTTGTGTAGCCCTGCTTATTATATCTTTCATTTTATCGGATACTCCGACATAAAACTTTTGCGGATCGGGGAATGATTCATTTACAATCTTATTGTAAATTTCGTATTCACTTTTATTTTTATCATACGGATATTGGCCTGTTAAAATATAAAATAAACTTGCTCCTATTGAATAAATATCAGTTCTTCTGTCTAAAATTTTACCTTTTACTTGCTGAGGACTCATAAAAATGGTTGTTCCTAATTTTGACCCGTCTTGGGTCAGCAATGTTTGGTTTTTGTGAAGATGTTTTGCTATTCCGAAGTCTATGAGTTTAATTGTGTTGTCAGATTGTATCATGACATTAGAGGGCTTTATATCCCTGTGTATCATGTTTGTAGAATGCATGTAGCTAACAGCTTCCAACATTTGCACGATTATTTTTACTGCTTTAGTTTCGGGCATCGGGCCTGAAACAAGATCAACATACTCATCTAAAGTTTGACCTTTTACATATTCGGTGATTAAAAATACACCAAGGTCATTTTCTACATAATCATATAATGTTATAATATTCGGATGATTTAATTTTGACAGCAATTTTGCTTCATTAATAAATCGTTTTTTATATTGTGGGTTCTTTTCAAGAATCGGATTCAACATTTTTACGGCAGCTTTTCTTTTAAGGTATTTATGAATACCTATATATACCGTAGACATTCCGCCTTCATCAATAATTTCATCTATTTCGTAATTATTAATAAATTCTCCGACCATTTTTTATTGCTTTTCCTTAGGGATTAAAAAAGTTTCTCCCGGTTTTAAAAATATTTCTGTTTTATTATTAACTATTATAATGTCAATTATATTATCTTTTGTTATTTCCGGATATGTCAATAATAATTTACCTGCTCTGTTAGTATATTTTGCTTTAACCGGAATATAATACTTAACAAAGGCATCTTTTTTCTTTTGACTTATTGCATGTCCTGTTTCAATCTCTGAAATATTATATTTTTTAATTTCTTCATTAATATTTCTTCCCGATTTAAATAAAACTTGAACTAATGTGTCTTTATTTTGATTAATACTAATCAGCAGATTTGTTTTATTTGATGATTCTTCATTTGCATATTCTTTATCTTTAAATAATTCATTTTTAAAAATAAAAACAAAAAAAGCAATTATAATTATCAATAAAACAATTGCTGCCGGTAAAAAAAAATTATTACGTTTATTGATATTCTGTTTTAAGAAGTCAATATTCTTTTCTCTGCCGGTATTGTAAAATTTTATTAGTTGTACTGTAATATTATCATTCCCTCCGCTTTCCAAAGCTTTGTTAAGTAATTTTTCAGATTTGGTTTGTGTTTCTTCTTTTTTGTTAAGTATATCCGATATTTCCTTGTTGGATAACTCATTCACCAATCCGTCGGAACATAACAAAATATAATCATTATCCGCAGGAACAATCGGGTTTTTACATATTGTCGGGTCAATAAAACTATGAGTTCCGACAGCCTTTGTAATTTCATTTCTTCTGCTGTGACCTCTTGCTTCTTCTTCCGTAATTATCTTTTTGTCAACCAATTCCATCACATAAGAATGGTCTTTAGTCAATTGGAAAAGTTTTTTTCCGGTAAAATAGTATAATCTGCTGTCTCCCGCATGTGCATAATAAATTTGATTATGTCTGATCATAACCAGAACAATTGTTGTTCCCGGTTTTAATTGCTTTTCCGGGAATTTATAAAAAACAGAGTTATTTGCTCTGGTTATTGACTCTGTGATTAAGCTTACAGGGTCTTCAAACCACTCTTCCGAAGCAAATTTTTCAATCTCTCTTACTGCTGTTTCTGCTGCCTCTTTACCTCCTTTAATTCCTCCCATCCCGTCACAAACAATAAAAAATGTTCCGTTTACAGTTTCAAAATAAGAATACTCATCTTCATTCTTTTCTCTGATATTCCCTTTATGAGAAATACCGAAATAACTGAAATTTTTTAATTCCTGTGTTTTTGTCATTTTAGGATATAATAATTCCGGGTGTAAACTCTGTAAAATTAGTTAAATTCTTTCAAGTATTTAACTAAGATTAGCATATATGTAAAACAATATTTAATTTTGTAGATATACATTTTGAAAAAACAGTTTATATTGCAGGTTTAGGCCATTTGGTATCTGCAATTTTAAAACTTTAAATAAATAAACTACTTTTGTCTTATTCGATTATAAATAATCGTCAAGAAAATAACATGCTCCGATTTCCTCTTTTAAAAAAAAAATTAAAACATAAGTTTGTTAAAAACTTTTTTACACTTCTTTCAGGATCTGTTCTGGGACAAGTAATAATATTTCTGACTATACCCTTTCTTACTCGCTTATTTTCTGAAGAGGTATTTGGAATATATATGTTGTATTCTTCCACTGTTTTTTTGTCAAAAATTATTGTAACTCTTCGTTATGAGTTGGCTGTAATATTACCGAAACGAGATAAAGATGCAATTAATTTATTTGCATTTAATATTGCAATTGTGTTTCTTTTAAGCTTGCTTTTATTTCTTTTAATAATAATTTTTCACGACAATATTGTTATTGCATTAAAAATTCAGAAAATTGCATATTTTATTTACTTTGTTCCTTTAAGCGCTTTTTTTCTTGGTAATATTACAGCTTTCAATTATTGGAATAACAGAAATGATACTTTTAAAAACATTTCAATAGGACTTGTAAGCAAATCGGCTACAATGAGTGTGTCGCAACTGTTAATCGGCCTAAGTCAATTTAAAACAATAGGTTTAGTTCCGGGTATGATAGCAGGACAATTTATTAATCTGTTGGTTGTAATAAAATTATCAATAAAAAGAATAACGAAATCTATTAAACATGTATCAATAAAAAGAATGCTTTATCTTGCATCAAAATATCGAGATATCCCATTATTCAACACAATTTTAAACTTTACAAATACTCTGTCGAATGAATTGCCTGTTTTACTTATTACGAGATTTTTCGGACTTGATGCTGTAGGAATATACGGTTTAGCTGCAAAAGTGGCAAAAGCACCTCCGGGAATAATTGGACAATCAATCAGCCAAGTCTTTTTTAACGAAGCAAGTAAAGTATATAATGCCGGGGGAAACTTATTTGAGCTAATAAAAAGAACATATAAAAACCTCTGTCTTACTTCGTTTGTAGTATTTATTCCCTTATTTGCAATTTCTTTTTTTCTTGATTATATTTTTGGTGAAAACTGGATTGATGTAGGTACTTATGTAAGAATTTTATTGCCTTGGTTGTTTCTTGGGTTTTTAAGTGGTCCGGTTTCATCTCTTATTGTAATTCTAAACAAACAGAGAACTATTTTAATTTACCATATACTTTTACTTGCTTCAAGATTTACAGCAATTTATTTAGGATATACTTTATATAATGATATTTTAGTTTCACTTATGTTTTTTTCGGCTGTGGGAGTTTTTTTTAATTTACTTATTCTTATTTATTTTTTCAGAATATCAAAACAATCAGTTCATCAAAAACATAAAGTTTATAAATAATCATTGTAACATTCTTTTGTTATATGTGATTATAAGATGTTTACATTAATAAAATTAATTTGGTCAAAGACCTTAAATTAAATATTTCAGATGAAAAATGTTTTTTTAAAAAACAACAAAGGCTTTTCTTGGTTTTGCAATGAAAAGGTTTCTGTAAAAGGATACTTTTTCGATTCAGAAAATAATTATTATAGTGAATCAAAACTAATTTCATTTTTTGAAGATGTTTATAGTGAAAAAGATTTTATTAATAAAATTAAAGAAGCAAACGGTGTCTTTACAGTGGTCATTAGACATTCTGACACTATTTTTACTGCATCTGACACAACCAGAATGTTTCCGTTATTTTATACTTTTAAAGATAAAGATCTATTAATTAGTGACGATATTATATTTCTTAAAAACAAACTTAACATTACAGAAATTAACAAGCAATCAGCAAACGAGTTTTTAGCTGCTTCACATACACTTGGAAACAGGACTTTACTTGAAAATGTTTTTCAACTTCAGTCTAATGAATATATAATTTTTAATAAGAATGAAATTAAAAAACAAGCTTTCTTTTTTTCATATTCAACAATAAAAGTAAACGAAAATTCATACACTCAACAAAAAGAACAAGCAATAGAGGTTTTTGAAAATGCTTTTAACAGAATGATAAAATCGTTGAATAACAGACATGTAGCATTGCCTCTTAGTGGTGGTTATGATTCTCGGTTTATTGCAACAATGTTAAAAAAACATAATTACGAAAATGTAACATGCTTTACATATGGGCGGAAAAACAATTTAGAAATTGAAAATTCCCGCAAAACTGCCGAAAAATTAAATTACAAATGGGTTTTTGTAGAATATAACAGCAACCTTTTTAATAATTATACTAATACAAATATATTTAAGGAATATGCACACTTTGTAGGTAAAGCTTCGTCAATGCCTCTGTTACAAGAATATTTTGCGGTGAAATTCCTAAAAGATAATAAATTAATCCCACAGGATTCCGTTTTTATACCCGGTCATTCAGGCGATCTTCTTGGAGGCAGCCAGTTAGTAAAAGTTGTTAATGAAGATTTACAAATATCCGATATTTCTATTTTAATTTTAAAAAAGAAATTTTTTTTATACAAACTTACAAAGTCGAAAAAAAAAGAAACGCAAAAAAGGATACGCAAATCTTTATGTAATTTTAACAAAGATTACAAACATAGTTTTGTATATTCCGTTTTCGAAGATTATGATATAAAAGAAAAAATTGCAAAATTTATATTTAATTCTTCAAGTGTTTATAACTTCTTCGATTATGAACACAGATTTCCTTTTGGGGACACAGAACTTTTAAAATTTTTCAAAGATGTTCCTTTCAAATACAAAAAAATGAAACTTTTGTACGATGATGTTTTAAAAAATATCTACTTTAAACCTTTTGACCTAAACTTTGAAACGGAAATACAGCCTTCTTTGTATAACTTATATATTCAAAAAATTAAAAATAAAATAAAACCTTTGTTCCCGAACTTAATCAAAAAAAGACTATTAAAGAAAAAAGACCGGCTAAATTCTGATCTTTCAACAAAACTGATGATAAAGTCTTTCAAAGATAACAATTTGCCGTATCAATCCAAAATAAAGTCTTATAACAGCATTATTCTTCAGTGGTATCTTTACTTTTTAAAAGGTCTGATAAAATAGTTTTTTTCACTTCTTATGTATACATTTGTTGTAATATTTGAGTGGTTTTCATATTTATTAATTTATCAATTTTGTTGTGAAAAAATTAGTTCTGAAGTTCTTTAAGATATTCTATAAACAGATGGATATTTCTACTTTTTATTCTGTGAAAAAATTAGCTCAGATCTTTTTTATGCAAAAAATAATAGGAATAAATCGTAAGGTCCCTTGGCCTGTTCATTTTACATCTCAAGTAAAAGGCTATAAAAAAATTGAAAAACTCACCCAAAAAAATCCGGGAAGTGCTTTGGGTTGTTATATAGATGGCAGAAACGGTATAATATTAGAAAAAAACGTTTTGATCGGACCAAATGTTTCTATCATCAGTCAAAATCATTCTCCAATATTTTATACTGAATATTCTGAAAATCCTCCGATAATAATCAGAAAAAATTCTCTTTTATCCTCCGGTTGTATAATTTTAGCCGGTGTTGAATTGGGAGAACATACAATTGTCGCTGCCGGTTCTGTAGTAACTAAATCGTTTAAAGAAAAAAATCAATTAATTGGTGGTAACCCTGCGAAACTTATTAAAAAAATAGATGATTATAAAGAATAAAAATTTTTAATTCATATGAAAAAAATTATCTATTTAGCCGGTTTAGGTCATTCCGGATCAACAATTTTGGACATGTGCTTGGGAGCACATTCTAAAATAGTTGGCTTAGGTGAAATTTATCCTGTTTTAACCAAAGTCGATA
>JAUVIG010000604.1 GCA_030592825.1 Chlorobiota bacterium
GGTCTATGGCATAACACGGACAAATAATTCCATCGGAGTATAGAGCAAACCTAAGTCGTATGCTAATTCATTTACAGGCAACAGGGTAACCCGAATATGCTACTGCAATACGTAAAGTTCGTAGGTGTAAAAATACATTTCACAGCAGTAAGGATAACCGCAAGGCATTCCGCAAGCATGTCGGAGTAAGAGCGTCAGAAAAGGCGAATGTCGTCTTGTAATGAGGCGGATAGGAATTAAACTTGTTCCATTGCGAAAGCAAGCCCACGTCTGACAGGTGTTTCTTTGCAAAAAGAATTGTATAATTTTCGTAAATTTGAGAATAGCTGTAGAACCCGTCGTAAGGCAGGGTGGGCACTCGAAAACGTTAAAGAGTATGTGTGTAGTTTCACTACGTTGTTAATCTTTTTTGGGGGCTTTCTTCTTTTTGAAAGGAAGCCGTAGGCGACCGAAAAAAAGAAGAAAGCCCCCAAAAAAAAGCGAAAGAATGACAACTTGTTTATATTTGTAAATCACAAAATAAACAAAAAATGAAACAAGCTTATCACTCAAACGCCGTTACAAATATACATATAAGAAATGATATTAGCGGCAGCAAATTAAAAAATTCTGAAATTGCAGAAAAATTTAACATTTCGGAAGCCACTGTTAGTAAGTGGAAAAACAGAGAAAATTTTGGGGACAAAAGCAGTAAGCCTCACAAAATCAATTACACTTTTACAGACTTGCAAAAAGCTGTTTTAGTGCAAGTTAGAAAACTAACATGGTGGGCATTGGATGAAATTACAGAAGCTGTTTTTCCTGAAAATCCGCTCTCAAAAAGAAGTGCTGTTTATCGTGTTTTTATCAAAGAAGGCATAAATAAAAAGCCCGAAGAAGAAAAAGAAAAAGCTAAGAAATTTAAAGAATATGAGCCGGGTTATTTACATATAGATGTAACTTATTTACCAAAATTAGACGGCACAAAATATTATCTTTTTGTGGCAATAGACAGAGCAACAAGAACGCTGTATTACAAGGTCTATCAGGCTAAAACAGCTGAAAATACTGAGATTTTCATGAACGAATGTTTAGAGTTTTTTCCTTTTGAAATAACGCACGTTCTGACAGATAACGGCTTGGAATTTACTAACAAACTCATAAAATCTAAAAAAGAAGAATATTGCACAAAACCAAGTAAATTAGACGAAATTTGCAACGAAAACGATATAGACCACAGGCTCACAAAGCCCGGAACACCCAAAACAAACGGCATGGTTGAAAGGGTAAATGATACTATAAAAACAGGAACAATAAAACAAAATGAATATGAAAACAAACAGCAGATGAACAACGATTTAATGAACTTTATTGTTCATTATAACCTGTATAGAAGGCATGGTAGCCTTAGAAAAGAACTAAACGTAAAAACTCCTTTTGACGCAATTGAAAAATGGTATAAAATTAAACCTGAAATTTTTAAAGAAAAACCTGATGTTTTTAAACAGAAAATATTATCTTTGAAACCTAATTAAAAAACAAGTTTTCATTAACAACCTTGTGAAACTTGACAATTATTGATACAAATTCAATGAAATTTTACAAGAAAAACAAGTCTAATATTTTTTACACATCTTTTTTATTAATTTTCATAGTATCCTGTACTCCTAATTCAAAAAATACGTCAGAGCCGAATAATTTATCTCAAAAAGCAGATTCTCTTTATACCTTAGGAAAGACTTATTCTGAAGATTCATTAAACCAAGAAAAAGCATTGGAACTTTACCGGGAATCTTTTGAGCTGTATAAACAATCGGGGAATAAACAAAGAATGGCAACTTTATATAAACGTATAGGTTTTGCTTACGATTATTCAGAAGATTTTTCTAAAGTCAAAGAATATCAAAAAAAAGCTTTAAAAATAAATACTGAAATTGATAATAAAACTGAATCAGCTATTATATTGAATTATTTAGGAATTGCTTATACCATTACCGGAGATATAGATTCAGCACTTATATTTTATGACAAGGGCCTTGAATTATCAAAAATAACACGAGACACAGCCGAAATTATTGAGATTTATCAAAATATTGGCATAAGTTACAGGGAGGCGGGGAACTATGAAAAAGCAGTTGAAAGTGATATTAAAGCCTTGAAATATTGCGAAAAAGTAAATCATACAACCGGTATTTTTAGTCTAAACCTGAATATTGCTCAACTTTTTCAGGAAACCGTCGATATAGATATGGCTTTTAACTATTGTGAAAAGGCTTCTGAATTTATTGACTCCACAGAAAATCCTCACACACTTGCAAGTTTTTATAATACTGTCGGAGGGTTATATACTACAAAAAAAGATTTTATAAAAGCACGTGAAAATTACCAAAAAACATTGGAGATAAGCCA
>JAUVIG010000589.1 GCA_030592825.1 Chlorobiota bacterium
ATAAATTTATTTCTAATCACTTCTCAAATCTCAACATCACCCTTTCCAAACTCTCATTTGAACCGACAACTGTAATAATATCACCCAAACGCAATCTTGTATAGCCGTGAGAAAGAACGGTATGCCCTTTCCTGTTGATTGACAGAATCAAAATATCTCCGGGCAAATGTAAGTCTCTTACTGCCAAACCATGAATATTTTTATTTGTAATTTCAATATCAATTGTATCTTGATTTTCTTCTGTGCCTAATAATAAAGATGCAGCAACAGGAGATCTCACCAAATGATCCAATAAGCTGACAATAGCAGTTGAAGGTTCAACAATTAATGCTCCCAATTCATGGAATTTATCAAAGTTTTGCCTGTCATTTAACCTTACAACCAAATCTTTTGTTCCGAGATATTCGTATGCAAACTCACAAACTTCCAAATTTTCAATGTCAGTATTCATTGTAACAATTGCCTCGGCATTTTTTGCATTTAGTTTATTCATTGTTTCAAGTGAGAAATCGTTAATCTCAATTATTTCAAGTTTGCAATCTTTGTATGCTTCAATATCTTTTCTTCTCGTAGCAATTTTAACTTGCCAATTATGTTCTTTTAATTGTCTTGCCAATGCTAATGATTGATCTTCCAAACCAAAAATAATTGCATCTCGAATACCGTCAAAAGGCAAAATTTCAGCTTTTGTATGACTTTCTCCGACATAGTTTAATACCCACTTAAACAGAGGCGGGCCTATTAACTGATTTAAAATGATTACAGAAATCAGTACAGTGGCAAGTTCTTGTCCCCAGTCTGTAAACTCACCGGCTACTACCGTAACCAAGCCTAAACTGACTCCGGCTTGAGTTATATACGGCATCCAACCGAATTTCCATAATTTGAACGGATCTCCGCCGGCTTTACCTCCGATATATGAACCAATAATCATGGTAATTAGGCGAATTGCAAAAAATATAATTGCAACAAACCAAGATTCCATCAAAACATCAAGAGAAACTGAAGCACCTGTTAAAGTAAAAAAAACAACATATACAACAGGTTCAGCATCTTTTATTACTTTATGAAATTCTTCTTTATATTTACTGTAGTTAATTACAAAAAAACCGGCTGTTATACTTATTAACAGAGGTTCCATATAAAACTCAAAATTCAGGAATACTTCAGAATACAATTTTATTTTATGTGAGAATAAATAGATCAGATAACCAATTATCAATGTTATTACAGTCTTTACAGTAGTATTAAGTCTAAATGATAACAGTAATGCAAGAAGTTTTCCGAAAACTATCCCGAACAAAATTGAAAAAATAATTTCTGAAAAAATTATTACGATGAATAAAGCATTAAAGGTTTCGCCTGCCAACAAAGTTTTTGAAACTGAAAATGTTATTGCAAATAAAACAATTACTAATACATCTATAACAACTGTTACACCCATAACCGTTTGTGTAAAAGGGCCTTTTGCTCTCATCTCACTAATTACGGCAATAGCTGAAGCCGGTGATCTTGCAACAAAAATTGTTGAAACTAATAATGCAACTGAAAATTTCAGATTAAAGCCAAGATCTTTAATAAAAGGAACATAATCTGCAATTAATAATATAATAACAGTGCTGAGTATAAATGTAACAACTAATTGTCCTAATGTCATCCAAGTAATGCTTTTATACCTGCTTCGCAATTCTTTAACATATAGTTGAGCACCTGCTGCAAAAGCAATAAATGCCAATGATGTTTCATTAATAAAATCCAACTTTTCAATTGATTCAGTTTTGATCATGTTCAAAATAAAGGGTCCTGCAATGATTCCTGCTAAGAGAAATCCGGTTATTTGCGGAAGTTTGATCTTTACAAAAAATTTAGATATATGCTTAGAAGCTGAAGCAATAAATATAAATGACAGTATTATTAAAACAATTTCAATCATTTTTTGTTACTTTTACATATTAATAAAGTTTACATAATTCAAAACAGGTTGGTAAAGAAACATAGTTTTGAGATAATATACATTATTTAAAAAGATACTGAAACTTGAAAATAGAAATTTGCTCTTTTGTTTTATTGCAAAATTATTGATAAATATATAACTTTTTGCATATTTTAAATCAAATTATTAAAAAATGAATATAAAAACAACATATCTTAAATCTTTCATTCTTTTCTTAATTGTTATTTCTTTCAGCTGCACTGTTACCGGACAAGTTAAGAGAGCTCCCGTTAAAACAAGAATACTTTTCATTTTTGACGAATCATACAGTATGATGACTAATTGGGAAAGCGGGAAAAAAATTGATGTCGCAAAAGAACTTTTAATAAAAATGGTTGACAGTCTTAAAACTATTGAGAATGTTGAATTGGCACTAAGAATGTACGGTCATCAAAGTCCTGTTCCGCCTCAAGATTGCAGCGATACAAGACTTGAAGTTCCTTTCGGATCTAATAATGCCGAAAAAATAAAATCTAAATTAAGGATAACAAAGCCAAAAGGAACAACACCCATAG
>JAUVIG010000090.1 GCA_030592825.1 Chlorobiota bacterium
ACCAAAACGCGGTGCAATGCCGGTTCCTACCATTGACGATGTTAACGGTGACGGACAACTCGAAATTATTGTCAGTTTAAAGGATGGAGAAGATCAAGTAAGAATGATTCAGGTTTAAACAGTGGCAGGATCGTATATCAATTGCTTGCTGTGGCCAACCGGAAGAGGAAATTATTTAAGAAACGGATACATACCGGGCTTATAAATTATTTTTAAAGCAGAACTGTAGTATTATGATTTCAAAAAAACACAACATATCATTCACAATAGACGATATTGAGCAATTGGCTACCGGTAGCAGATTTGAAAGAGGTGAAGATTATTTTTATTCAGGTAATGTGCGAGATGTTGTAAAAACCGGAAAACGTTTTGAAGGTATCGTTTACGGTACTCAAAAATATAAAGTATATTTAATTGATGATAATGATGAATTACATTTGAATTGCAATTGCCCTTATGATTATGGCGGAATTTGCAAACATTTGGTTGCTTTTGCATTGACAATTATAGCCGAAAATTATCAGGAATCGGATGTGCAAGCAGAACCGGCATTTTCTGAAAAAGACTTTAAAAGTATGTATTCAAAAATTGCAAGCAAAAAAAAATTGCAATTTTTAAAGCAATTATTAGACAGAGATAATGATTTGAAGCTACAATTTATTGCATTTTCAAGAGAAAAAAACGAAAATTTAGACAATATTGTCGGAGAGAAATTGGAAGACATAAAATTTGAAATTAATGCAAAATTATCAAATATTGATTTTGATGATATAAGGTATGACTATGATGCCGGATACGGCTATGGAGATTATTATGATAATATGTATGATACTGCCGTTGATGAAATCAAAAATGCTTTTGAACCATATATAAATTCTATTCACAAGTATATTAAAAAAGGTAATCTATTAGATGCTGTTCGCATAATGTTAGGTTTGTACGAAGGTGCTCAAAACTTGCCGGAATTAGACAATAAAGATTATGTTTTTGACGGTGAGTACAATTCAAGCGTACAATCAATTATTGATGAGTATTTTAATGATTTTTCGTCGTCAATATGTAATATTGTCAAATCTGATAAAGCTGTTTTAGAAGTTTTAGCATTAATTTTTGAAAGAATTGCATTTTACAGCAATAAAAATGTTTCTAAAGAGGATGAGATAATTTATTTTATCAAAGATTTTGAAAAATTGTTTCACTCGCTTATTTTAAATAAAGAAACAGCAAACTTTTTATATTATAAACTGCAAGAGTTTAATTTAGAATTCTTAGCATCTGCATTTATTATATTAAACATTGCAGAAGTATCCGATAATGAGAAATTATGGTTAGAAACTGCCGAAACTTATGCTAATTTGGATAGTAAAATCACAAAACAATTATTAGAAAAATATCATTCAAAAAAGTTAGTTGCTGATTTTAACAGAATTGCCGAAATTGCTTTTAAAAATTGGGCTAATGAATTTGACAAATTTCTTATTGACAATTTAGATAAAAAACAGCAAGAATATTTATATATTAAAGCACTTAAAAATTATGTTTCAAAAAAACACAGTATTAAATATTATCACATATTAAAAACTTATTTCACAAAAACAGAAACCGGTAATTTTGTAAATAAATTTAAAGACACTTATAATATGGTGTTTTATGTTCAACTTTTAGAAATTTAAAAACGACATCAAGAAATATTAGATTGTGTGAATAAAAATAAAGAATCTTATGAGATAGAAAAACTGATTAAACCGATCATTAATATTTATCCTGCGGAATGTTTTTCAATAATTGTTGAAATAAATAATGCGGCACTTACCGGCTACAAGAGAGACCGAAGGACTTATCAAACAATGACTAAAACATTAAAATTGTTAAAGAAAATTACTTCCAAAAAGAATGAGACAAGTTTATATTTAAAGGAATTATATAATCATAAACCTAATTTGCCGGCATTAAAAGATGAAATGCGAAAAGCTGATTTAATTACTGTTTAATGAGTAAAAACAACAAACAAATTGGACAGGAATAAGAGGCATTTTTATAATTAAACGAATAGCGATTATTCGCCCACCGGATACAGATGCGAGATGTTGATTACTAATTTCCATAATACTCCAAAACATAGTCTCTAACCAGTTTTCGAGCAAGTTTATCAACAAACCTGTTATAGTTTATTGTATTTCCTTTTTTTTGATGTGCTTTTACTTTTATAAATTCAATATTCACAGTTTCAATAAAATATACTAATTTTTTAACTAAATCTTCATTTCTTACAGATTCGCCTTTTTTGGTTTTGTAATTTTGCAGCTTAAATTTTTCGATTCTTCTTTCAATTCCGGTAACATATTGGCTGTCGGTATATATTATTATTTTTTTGTGATCGATTTTTTGAGTCTTTATATAATTTAGTACGTTTAAAACTGCTGATAACTCCATTCTGTTGTTGGTAGTATTCTCTTCAGTATTTTTTAAAATGATTTCATTGTTACTGATAAAAATTATTGCAGCCCATGCACCAATTTTATGTTTTGTATGACAGCTTCCGTCTGTATATGCTTTTATAATATTTTCAGAGATCATAATAAGGATTTTCAGACAGATGCAAATTATAATACCTGTTATCCCCCGTTACTTCTTTGCCCAACCAATCAGGTTTTATAAAATCTTCATCTTCATTATTTAATTCAATTTCAGCTATAATAAGACCTTTGTTTTCTCCTTCAAAAACATCAACTTCATATGTATGCTTTCCTGCCGGAATATAATAACGAATTTTTTCAATGATACTGTTTTTGCAAAGCAAAAGAAGTTGTTCAGCATCATATACAGGAATTTCTGTTTCAAATTCAAATCGTGTAGTGCCGCTTTTATTGCCTTTCCCTTTAATAGTTAAAAAAGCTTTTTCTCCTTTTATTCTTACTCTTACAGCACTTTCAGGATTACTTGAAATATAGCCTTGTTTGATGGTTTCATAATAATCGGCAAATTTTTTAAAATCTCTTGAGACTAAAAATTTTCTTTCAATTTCTAAATTCTTCATTATTGCAATATTTATAACTTGCTTTTATTTAATAGATGAAGTGCTGATAAATAGGATATCTAACGGTCAGTATATGGTTCGTAGCGGTTTTCAAAGCACTAACTTTCATTTTATGACGAATTTTGTTTAACGCTATGTCGCTGATATATTGCATATTAACCGCTATGAACAATATGCATTGTGTGTGCTGCCATTTCTTTTCACTCTATATTTTCTTTGCAATATAAAATCCATAACTATAATAGTCTTTATACTTTTTGTATTTTCTAATTTCTTCTTTCTGTTCTTCTACAATGTTTCTTGCTATTTCTGAATTGTTATGTTTTTCAAGAAAAGCAGAAAATCGTTTTTCCAACGGTTTGTAATAGTTATCTATCCAACTGTTTTGTGACAAAATGAAATATCCAATTGGTGAATATCCGGTTTCTTCTAATATTTTGATTTTATTTGATGCTGTATCAATTTCAGTGTATTCCTAATTCCAAAATTATTCAATTTATTGTGGTCGTGAATTTGTTATCCAAGTAATTTCACTCACAGCCAAAAAACCGCCGGATTTCAAATAATTCTTCCACTTTTTAATTCCTGCTTCAAATCCAATATTATAAATAGCCCCTTCTGACCAAATAATATCAAATTCATCATTGTCAAACGGCAAGTCTTCCATAGATTTTTCAACTGTTTTAATTTTTTCCGGAAACCCTAATTCTTCTGCCTTTAAATTTAATTCATCTAAAAAATCAGAAAACAAATCAACTGCGGTTATTTGTCCTTCAATGTTTTTCGCAAGTGTAAGTGTTTGACCTCCGGAACCACAACCAATATCCGCAACTTTTAACTTTTGTTCTTTACTTATATTCATAAAGTTCAAGGCTTGTTCCGTTTCAAAAGAACTTCCCGGTCCTTGTCGTTCTGTATTTTTATAAAAATCTACTAATAATTCTAATTCTGTCATTTTATTTCCTTTTTAAGCAAGTGAAAATCTATGCCTGTTTCGTTCTGTTTGGTTGCACACAACATCTGACATCCGGCATCAATCCTTTTTACTTCATAGCTTTAATTCTCTGATACAGTGTAGGGTGGGAGTAATTAAAAAACACATAATAAGGATGCGGAGTTAAGTTGCTTAAATTTTTCTCACTTAATTTTTTTAAGCCGGATACTAAACCGTTTGCTTGTCCGTGATCTTTGGCAAATTTATCGGCTTGATATTCATGTTTTCTTGAAATAACATTCATAAACAGGCCGATAATGGTTGAAATAGGACTGTATAAAATTCCGAATGCAATAAGTCCGAGCTGAAAACTTACAGATTGCGAACCCATTGCTTTTGATAATTCAATATTATTTACAAAAATTGAAAAAATATACAGCATAATTCCGCTTTGAATAACAGAAAAAATAATACCTTTTAAACTATGCTTCTTTTTATAATGCCCGATCTCATGTGCGAGAACTGCAACGATTTCATCAACTGAAAGATCATTAATTAAAGTATCATACAATACAATTCTTTTCTTCGGACCGAGACCGCTGAAATATGCATTTGCTTTAGTTGAACGTATTGAACCGTCAATAACATAGATATTAGTCAGTTTAAAGTCTGCTTTTTTACTGAAATTTTCAATGGCATCTCTTAATTCGCCTTCTTCTAAGGGTGTTTGTTTATTAAATAAAGGAACAATTATGCTTGAATAAAACATTGCCATAAACACAGAAAATACAGTAAGAGCAATCCAAGCATATATCCAAAACATTTCTTCTGTAATCGAATAAAGCCAAATAATTAAAGCTAATAAACCACCACCGATAATTCCGCCGAGTAACCAGCCTTTAATTTTATCAAGAACAAATGTTTTACCGGTTGTTTTATTAAAACCGAATTTTTCTTCAATAACAAAAACTGAATATATTGAAAATGGAATACCTATAATATCAGATGCAAACATCAGTATCCCGAAAAATATCAATGCCGACCAAATTATATGATCTGAAAAACTAATTGCAATTTCATTAATAAAGTTAAATCCGAACAAAACAAACATTCCCAATGTGAGAATAATCATAAATGTAGAACTTATGAATGAAAATTTACTGTTAGCTTTTCCGTATTCCTGTGATTTTTTATATTTATCATCATCATAAATTCCTTCTAATTCTTTAGGAATTTTTTTATTTCTGTTTTTTGAATTTAAATTGTCAAGGTATCTTGATAAGATATATGAAAACAATAATATTCCTATTATAATATAAAATGCAGTATTGTACATGTTTTAAAATTTTTAAAGTTTGCAAATATAATAACATATCTTTAATTAATAAATGCAGAATTCAAGATACAGAAAAATCAATAAGTATTTATAAGATACTATTTTATATATCAATAAATTACATTAAAGCTTTTTTATTCTTTGCACTATAAGTATTATGAATTATTTTTGTAATAAATTTGATTTTTATAAGCCAATAATGTTGAAGAATAATATCCTCATATTATTTTTATTTGTATTTGCTGTTTCATGCAATAACAGTGATAACCATAATGTTACGTCGCCTGATAATACAGACCGTATATCAAAAACAAATCAAATAAAAGATTCTGTAAGTAATTCAAATGTTAATAACACCAATAAAAATTTTGATATAATAAAAGGGAAAACTGTTGTTTTTTTCAGTCTGAATAAAAAGGAATACAATATTTTTATTAACAGAATGGGAAAACATACAAAATGGGAGTTTGATATTATCTATAATAATTTCAAAAGAACTGCCGGTAATGCAACAGAGCCACTTAAAAGTATCAATATCAGATCAACTTATACTACTGAAAAAATTTTGGCATTTATTACTGCAGATAAAGATACACTATATTTTAACAGAGATAATGAAGATTATTTTGTAGGTCAGATTTTTTTCGACGGGAAAGATTCTTTATATATCGTTGAAGGCTTATTCAAAGCAGACAATTTAGAAGAAATGATTATTGATTTTTTTGATATTAAAAAAGATTTTAATATATCTTCAGTAGTTCAAATATCAGATTCTTTCAGGTATTTTATTCCTGATACAAGTGTTGTTTTGAGTGAAGATACAATAATTCCGAAACTGTAAGTTTAAGGTTTCTTATGAATATTAGTTTTTATATTAAATTTCTCACTGATACCACAGATTATCACAGAAAAATTTGTGAATTTCTGTAGATTCTGTGTGATTACATCAATGTTTTAAACGGTTTAACAAGAATGTTCATTATTAACTAAACGACAAACTTTAGAATTTGGCACCAATCACTAAAATATCATCAATTTGTTCATAATTTTCCATCCAATTTTTTAAGGAATCATTTAATCGTTTTCGTTGTTGATCCATAGGCAGATCTTGAATATTTAAAAGCAATTTTTTAAATCTTCCGATCATGAATTTTTTGTCTTTAGGCCCGCCGAATTGATCAGCATAACCATCGGAAAATGTGTAAAGGGCATCTCCTTTTTCTAATTGAATAACATTATTAGTGAATTTGTCATTACCAATATCAAAATCATATATTCCGATAGGCATTCTGTCAGCTTCATAAATAATTATTTCATTATCTCTTACAATATAAAGAGGATTAAATGCACCTGCAAATTCAACAATATTTTTCTTACTGTTTACTTTACATAATGCTATATCCATACCGTCTTTAGCTTCATGGGCTTCACCGGTTTGATGGAGAGCCTCAATAACTTTAGATTTAAGTTTATCTAATACTTCTGAAGCTTTAAGTTCTTTTTTAGATGTTCTGATGATACCATTTAAAAATGAAATACCCAACATGCTCATAAATGCTCCCGGAACACCATGCCCGGTACTGTCTGCTGCTGCATAATAAGTGATATCGTTTTTTTCAGCAGCCCAGTAAAAATCCCCGCTGACAATATCTCTGGGTTTGAATAAGATGAAATTATCAGGCATTAAGCGACTGATCAATTTTGTGGGAGGGAGAATTGCATTTTGAATTCTTTTTGCATATAAGATACTGTCTTCAATTTCTTTCTTTTGGTGTGTAATTTCATCACGTTGTCCTTCTGCTAAATCTCTTTGAGTTTTTATTTCTTCTTTTTGGGCTTCTAATTCAATATTTTTTTCAGTAACTTCAATTGTTCTTTCTGCAACTGTTTCTTCTAACTTTTCGTTTTGTTTTTGTAAAATTCTTACTCTCCATTTAGAAATTAACCAAAATGTTATCAGAATTAACAATATCATCGGAACGATAAACCACCACTCAAGATAAAAAGGTTTTTTAATTTCAAAATCAATGCTTTGATAATAACTCCAAATACCGTCTTTTCCTTTTGTTCTGTATTTAAAACTGTATTTTCCGGGTGGTAAATAGGGGAAAGTGGCAATATTTTTTTTTCCTTTAAATGATGCATATTCATTATCTAAACCTTGTAAATAAAATTCATATTCAACCGAGTTTTCATCTTTAAAAGATAATCCGGATATTTCAAAGGCTATATTATTTTGGCTTGATTTTAATTTTTCAGGCATTTTTAAGAATCGTTCTCCGTTTATTTTTATTGATTCTATTCTGCAAACCGGAGAATATTTTTCTACTTTTTTCTTTTTTATATCAAATGTAGCAATGCCGTGATATGTACCTATCCATAAAGTATTTCTTTTATCAAGATACAAGCCGTCAATTGATATTTCATTACCTGACAAACCGTCTCTTGAGTCAATAATAAACTCAACACTGTTTGTTATCTTATTATAATATTTAACACCTTCATCAGTACCAAGCCACAGCATTTCCGGATTTTCTGCATGTTCAATTGCCGTAATCGAAATATCGTTGAAAACCTTGGGGTTTACAAATTTTAAAGTGTCATTTATATATCCGGCAAGTCCGTTTTGTGTACCTACCCATAAGAATTTTTTATATGTATTTTTATTATTATCATAAATTGAGTCTAAATGTAATGCCCATGTATGATAGTTGATATCTTTTAAAGGTTTAAAAGCAGATGAATCAAACACTACTAATCCTGAATTATTTGCACCAATAATCATATCACCAAATTCAACGATTTGAGAAAGTAGTATTGTTTCTGAATTTTCAATTTTTATCGGATTAGATTTTATATTTTTAAGATAATAAACTATACCGGTGTTTCCGGTCATTAAAAAAATCTCATCATTTTTCGTAACGAAAATATCATTCAGATGAAATAATGTATTTTTAAATTTCTTTTCTTTTTTTACCCTCAAAGTTTTTTGGTCTATAATAAAAATTCTTTTTGTATCGGCAATAATTATGTCTTGATTATTCATTTCCCCTATTACAAATGAATTGTTTTTTAGTTTCAGTACATCTGTAAAGTTGGAAATTTCACCTTTTATATAATGAATTCCTGTACTCATTCCAATCCAAACTCTTCCTGTTTTATCCTTAAAAACTGAATTTATTGTGCTGTTTAAATGCCGGGGAAATAAGATTCTTAAGCTTTTATTGGTAAGTTTTTGAATGCCTCCGGAAAATCCAAACCAAAAATTTTCTTCATTGTCCATAAAAAAAGATAATATTTTTTGGTTTAATAAACCGGTATTCTTATCATAAACAATTGGTTTTTGTTTTAATGTCAGTAATTGATAAATTTTATAATCTGATATTAACCACAGAGAACCGTTTTTTGTTTGTTTAATCTCTTTAATCGGAGTGTTATGGATATTCAACAGATCGTTGATCTTTGATGCTTCTTCTATTGATGTGATTTCTGTATCTGTATAATAAAAACCTGTATTTGTAGATATCCAAAGTCTTGAATCTGTATCGTAAAAAGCAAACAAACAAAACTCATCAACTATTTTTTCTGCTTGCTTATCTCTTAAATAATATAAACCTTCTCCCGATGCGATAATAAATTGATTTGATTCAGGTTTTTTTGAAATAGAATTTACTTTTTTCGGCAAGTTTTTTATTAATTTATTTAAATAAACCTCTTTACCTTTTTCGTTAATGGAGTAAATTCCCTTATCACCATAGAAGAACTTTACTTTATTATCAATATAAATCCCTTTAAACGAAATACCGTTAAAATAAGTTTTAAGTGTTTCCGTTTTTTTATCTAAAACTGTAATTCCGTTAAGTCCGGCAAAATATATTTTTCCTTCTTTGTCTTGATTAATACTCATAACTGCATTTCCTGCTGTACCTGATTTGGTATTATATATCTTCATTGACCTGCCGTTATATTTTGCAGCGCCTGAGTATGTTCCGAACCAAAGATACCCTTCATTATCTTGGAAGATTGATAAGGCATCTTCCTGAGGCAAGCCTTTTTCTTTTCCGTAAAAAACAAAGGGGAAATATCCTTCTTGATATGTTTCATGCAATACCGTTAAATAGTTATGAGCAGATTGCATGGTCATACCTGCTTGATGTTTAAAGTATTCATCAAAAATTCCGTTTTTACGGGCATATTCATAAAACTCAAGTATTTTTTGTCTTAAAAGAGCTTGGTTTTTTTTAATTGCCCATCCCATCTTTCTTATTTCTCCGATAATAAATTTTGCTTCTAATTCAGGAAAGTCAGCAAGTTTAAAAACTGAAATATTAGAAATTGTATAATCGGCTTTACCTTGTATAACATCCGTAAAGAAATTATTTCCGGTGTTGTAATAATAATTGTCAATATTATTAAGTGATAAGGCATGCTCATAAGAGGATCCTTTAGAAGTAACACCTGTCAGGTTTTTAAGATCGTTTACAGAGTTGATTTTTGTATCTTTTCTGCCGATGACAACTTTTGCATTAGGCATAAAATCAAGAACATCAACTTTTTTAAGTCGCCAATCCAAAGGATCAATTAAATCACAAGCAACATCAAATTCATTAAACCATTTAGGATTATAGGCGCTGTCTTTAATAATGATGCCTTCATCGTTTTCAAAATATCTTGAGAATTTTTCTGTTATTACAAACTCTGCTTTCAGTCCCAAATAATTTGCAAAACTTTCAGCCAACAAATGATTAAATTGTTTCTTTCCTTCAGGATGATACACAAGATCTCTGTCTCTTAATGCAATAATTATCTTTCCGGAATTCTTAATTTCATCAAAGTCTCTAATTTCAGCTCCTTTAATAAGGTTTGAATATGAATTGATAATTTCCAAATATGTTGAATAGTCAATATCATATTTTTCTCTGAAAAGTTCATCAAGTTTTCCGTTACCTTTAATGGTTTCAAAGAAGTTTCGAATTTCTTTTTGAATTTCCGAATTTCCTTTTCTTACTGCCCAACCAACATCTTGTGGTTCATTTACGGGAAAAGAAAGTTTGAGATTTTCATCACTTTTTACATATGAAAGTGCTAAAAAAGAAACAGTTATAAGTCCGTCAACTTTGTTATCAGTAAGTAATCGCAGAGATTCATCTTCAGATTTGGTTTTTACGAATTCAATTCCTCCGCCAATTTTTTCATTTATTACAGAAATGTTAGTTTCATAAGTAGAGTTTTCAAGAAAAGCAATTTTCAGTCCTGCAAGATCTTCATTGCTTTTTACTTTTTTTGAAATGTCCTTTCTTGTGATAAGCAGGTCACTGATTTGAATAATTCCTGAATAATCAAAGAATTTTTTTCTCCAGTCCAATACATAAATTGTTCCGCAAATAATATCGGCTTTTTTTAAGGCATCAGGAGTATATGATATATCCGGATTTGTTTTATAATCTTCCGGAATATTTCCGTCATGTGCAAATACATCATCCCAAGTAATAGTAACATCGTTGAATTCTATATCAAGAAATTTGGCAAACTCTTGTGCAGCTGTATAATTAACAGTGTTCTTCCAACTTTCGGTAAATGCAATATCAATCTTCCCTCTTTTTTTTACATCTTTTAATGTTTGAGCATTTAAAAAGAAAGGCAAACTTAAAATTAATATTAATATTAAATAAAACAGTCTTTTCATTAAATTCGGTTTACCGTTTAATATGCTCTGCGAGCTTATATTAATTTTTGCTTTTTTAGCTTAGGATTTGA
>JAUVIG010000487.1 GCA_030592825.1 Chlorobiota bacterium
AAGAATTCATCTGCTTTATCAATTTCTTCTTTACTCAGTTTTTCCTTCATTTCTTTTAATATATCTTCAGGATACAGTTTATAGTTAAAATTCTTAATAACAGCTTTTGTTTTATCTGCATCGAAAATAATCCCTTTTATATTATTCTCATCAGACCAAGCGTTCCAATTCTGAAGTTTATCTTTATTGTTATTCGGGTTTCCGTTGTGTATGAAATTTTTCGTATATGTCATCATAACATCCGATAATGCTTGTCTGCCTTTTCTGTATTTGTTACTGTTAGTCATGCTGAGTACTGAAAAAAACCGTTTATCAGTCCCGAGAAAAAACTTTATTTCCGACATGTGATGTGCCCCAAGTTTGTCTCCCCAATTACCTGAAAGAGAGCTTTTTTGATCATCATCAGGATGACCCCAATTAAAAAGATACACATATACAGGAGGGTGATCCGGAATATTGCTTAATTTTTCGGCTATTTGATCAACTCCGACGGCTTTCCACATGTTTGAACTGTATTTTGCAATTGTATTATATACAGAATCTTTCCAATTAGGCTTTTTTGAAAAATACAGAAAAAGTTTTATTTCATCTGTATTACAACCAATTATTAAGGGAACTTTATTAACATTTTCGCCGGTTTCAAGAACTTCATACCCTTTTTTAGGAATTACGTAACCGTCAGGGAAAATAAACGGCATATTAATCATTCCCAAAAGATAAGGAGACAAAGTTTTCATAATATCTTTCCCCTTTTGTTTATACAGAAATTCTCTGATCTCATTATTATTCATTTTGGATAATTCCTTTTTTGCTTCCTGAATATTATCAACAATTTTGTTTTTGATTAAGAGTTTCAGAATTATTTTTTCGGTTAATTCTTCGGATTCTTTTATTTTTCCGATTTTAGGTAATCCGCTTTGTATCAAAGCACTGCTGAACAAACCTTTTGCTTGAGGCGATATAAGCAAGGATAATATATTAATGCCTCCGGCTGATTCACCCGTTATCATCACCTTTTCTGGATCTCCGCCAAATGCATGAATATTCTCCTTTATCCATTTCAAAGATTGTATAATATCTAATGTTCCGAAGTTTCCGGAATTATCAGCAGGGTCTTCAGAGTTTCGTAATGCAGGATGGGTCAGCCATCCGAAAGGACCCAATCGATAATTAACAGATACAAATATAACTTCTGATTTTTCTGCGATTATATGGCCGTAGTATTCAGGCAGTTGGTTGGCATAACCTATAGTATTACCTCCGCCGTGAATCCAAACATAAACAGGCAATTTTGATTTACCGGTCAAAGGTTTCCAAATATTCAAATATAAACAGTCTTCACTGCCGTATATTCTTCGTTTGATCACCGGGTGATATTGTAAAGCCGGATTTGAAAACTTCCTTGTCGAAAGCACTCCTTCCCATGGTTCCGGCTCAATCGGAGCTTTCCATCTTAAATTATTGACGGGAGGTTTTGCATAAGGTATACCTTTCCATGCTGTCGTGTTGTTTTTATCTTTTTTTCCTTTAATATAACCGTATTTTGTTTTTACAATTAAAGGATTATCGTTAAATACATCTTTGTTGTTATCAGTTTCTGTGTTTGAAGATTGAGAAAAAGACAGTATTGATGACAGTATTACGGTAAGTATAAGAGATATTGTTTTCATGGGGGTTTGGGTTGTTGCTGTTTGGTAACGTTTTATGGTATGGCCGGCAAGGTAGAGTGGGCTTATAGAAAGTATTTTGTCAATCGTGGTATTTATAATAAATATTTTGGTCATTTGGTATTTTCTTTAAATTTTCGTAAAACTCCTGTAATAATATTTATTGCAGGAACTTTATCCATATACCTTTTATATTCATCACCAAATTTTTCAATCAATAATTTATCTTCTCTTTTAATGCCGAGGTAAATAAGTAATATTCCGGGTATACCAAAAATAATAAAAATCCAATGTGGATACAGCAATGGAGTAGCAATAAATATTGACAAAATCCCACCTGTATATTGAACATGCCTAATAATTGAATAGAATCCGCTTGTTACTAATGAATTTGTATTAACATAAGATTTTCCCTTGCGAACATTCCCTTTCGATTTAAAATATATGAAAGGATATATGACTAAAATCATTCCGGCAGACCAGAAAATAATCCCAAAAATGCTTAATATATTATTTCCGTGTGGTTCAATAAGGTTTAATAATACCGGCGGATTTAAAGGAAAACATAATATCATTAACAGATAAGCTATAAAATCCAAATAATAATATTTATATGTTTTTTCCATTTTAAATGCTCTTTAACTTGCTGAATAAAACCCTGTTTTAAATGGGTTTTATATATGTGTTGTGTATAGTAATTGTTAATTCAATGTTTTATCTTTAAAAAAATTCCACACTTCCGTTGCCATTTCAATATCGTGATTTTGTTTGTTAAATAATAATTCAAATAATATTGAAAATTGTTCTTGAATACTCGGTGCGGAATGTCCGCCTCCGTTTACCTTATATAAAACAACTTGTGTTCCTTCAATGCCGTTTGAATAGGTATATCTGGTAACTGTTCCGCCATCATCAGTATCCAAATCAGGAAAATTACAGATATCAGGAATTGTTTCAGTTTGATTAAATGTTTTCCAAATATTTACCGAAACTTCAGTCGAATAAACAGTACCGTGGTCCGGATCCGGCGGATTTGATATAGTCCCGCCATTGTATGGTACATAATTGTCATTGGTTCCGTTCATAAATAATACTGAAACAGGGTTTTGTGGCTGCCCGCATTCGGAACTATCGGGCATAGCTGCAATAGTTGCAGCAACAGCAGCTATTTTATCTGATAGTTCTACTGCAAGCCTTAAAACCATAAATCCTCCGTTTGAAGGACCTGAAGCATAAATTCTGTTTGTGTCAATATTGTAATTGAAAGATATTTCATTAATCAAGGTTGAAATAAATTGAACATCATCTGCATTAGAATTAACGATAAAATTTTCACGACAATCATTCCAAGTAGGCTTTCCGGATGAACCATTCAGTCCTTCGGGATACACTACAATAAATCTTGCGGTGTCTGCAATATTCATCCATAATTTATATGGTGATTTTTTTCCGCTTTCTCCTGTCATATCCTCAATGTAAACTTGACCACCGTTAAGTTCAAGGATAAGCGGAACAGGTGATGTTCCTATATTTTGAGGAATATAAATTGCATATCGTCTTGATACTCCGTCTACTGTAATGTTTTTAGTTGAAAGCCCATTTTGATTATCATTTGATTTTTTACAGCTTACAGAAA
>JAUVIG010000020.1 GCA_030592825.1 Chlorobiota bacterium
AAAAATTTTAATAAAAACATCAAAAAAGAAATAAAGATAATCATCATAATCATATTATTATTGATATCAATTTCATGTGTATTTTATTTTCACAAATTTATTAAAACCGGTAATGTTATTACTCACTTTTTTTATATTCCAAGTATTCTTGCAGTATTTTGGTTTAGAAAAAAAGGCCTGTTAGTTTCAATGTTTTTAGCGTTAGTGCTTGTTTTCAGCCACATGTATTTAAGGGATATAAATACACTGTATGATTTTTACAGAGCATTTGCTGTTATATTAGTTTCTGTTTTTTTCTATTTTGTTAATGAAAAAGTTGAAACAGCTAATGATAATTTTGTTCAACTTAATAAAGAATACAAAACTCAAAATATAGAGTTGCAAAGAAAAGAAAAACAGTTAGGAGAAATAAATAAAAAACTTGAATCTCTGGTCGAATTAAGAACGAACGAATTAAAAGATACTATTGAAAAGTTAGAAAAAAGCAATGCAACAAAAGATAAGTTTTTTTCAATTATTGCACATGATTTGAAAGGCCCGTTTAATTCAATACTTGGATTCTCAAGTTTATTAGATGAAAATTATGAAAAATATGATAAACAAAAACGAAAACATTTTATTAATATAATAAATCAAAGTGTAAAAAATACACATAAGTTGCTTGAGAATTTACTGCTCTGGTCTCGCTCTCAAAGAGGAATTCTTGATTTTAATCCTGAAAATGAAAATATTTATTTATTATATACTGAAACAATAAAATTTTTAAAACTGTCTGCTGAAAAAAAATCAATATCCTTAAGAAATGAAATCCCTGAAAATATTATTGTTAAAGCTGATAAAGATATGTTATTAACTATTTTACGCAATCTAATTTCGAATGCAATAAAATTTACACACAAAAAAGGAGAAATCACTGTAATAGCACGTAAAATTAAAATTAAAAATAAACAACTTTTTGCTGAAATAACCGTAAAAGATAACGGAGTCGGAATTTTGCCGGAAGAACAACCAAAATTATTTAAAATAACAAATAATGTTTCTACCGCAGGAACAGAAAAAGAAAAGGGAACAGGCTTAGGTTTAATTCTCTGCAAAGAATTTGTTGAAAAACACGGCGGTAAAATTTGGGTTGAAAGTGAAGTTGGGAAAGGCTCATCTTTTTATTTTACAATTCCGGTCAGCGACAAATTTGATTATTTACTATAAATTTTGTGTGGAGAAGTTAAAAGCAGATAGCCAAAAGTTTTAATTTAATTGCTGTATTGTGTGTTTTTTAACAATTTAGCAACGGCGAAGCCTCCGAAATGCTTCGGAGCAAACTCTCACTGAAAGTAATGTAACAATAATCCCGTAAGAAAATCTGAACAATTATGTTATAATTTTCAGTAAAGATTTATAAGTCAGATAATATTTTTCAATTATGAAAAACAAACAATTAAATTTACTAATACTTGAAGACAATCCTGTTGATACGGAGCTTATAGTAACGGCACTCGAAAAGGAAGAATTTATTATAAACAGTACAAGGGTTGAAACAGAAGATGTCTTTAAAAAAGCACTTGTAAAAAAACCTGACCTTATACTTGCAGGTTGTAACTTGCTTTCTTTCAGTTGTAATACAGCTTTACAAATTCGAAACCGGCTTATGCCGGATATTCCTTTTATTATTGTTTCAGATGCAATTAATGAAAAACTTGCCGGAGAATGTATGAAATTCGGTGCAACTGATTATATTTATAAAGACAGACTCACTCATTTGTGGTATGTAGTGGAAAAAGCAATTAAAAGAACTGTTAACGATGAACATAAACAAGCTGTTAAAACATCGCCGGAATCAGAGGAAAGATACCGCTTTTTGATTGAGAGAATAGATGAAGGAATAGGAAATTTTGATGAAAAGGAAAAATTTATATTTGTTAACAGGGCAGCAGCTGAAATATTCGGATATTCAAAAGAAGAACTTACAGGGAAAAACCTGAAAGAATTTACAACACCTGAAGAATTTAAAAAAGTTCTTAAACAAACATCAATCAGAAAAACCGGTAAAATAAGCAGGTATGATTTAACTATAATCAGAAAAGACGGAAAAAAAAGAATTATTTCGGTTTCTTCCAATCCTGTAATTGATGATTCAGGAAAATATAAAGGCGGATTAGGAATATTTTACGATATTACCGAACGCAAACGAAAGGAAAAATTAGAACATTTCCAACGCGAACTTGCCGTAAAATGCAGTGAAAATATTGAACTAAACGAAATGTTTACTTATTGCCTTGATGCTGTAATTAATATTTCGGAAATGGATTGCGGAGGTATTTATCTTGTTAATAAAGATACAGGCAACTTAAATCTTGTTTGTCATAAAGGTTTACCTGATAATTTTATTAAAAGTGTATTAAAATTTAAAAAAAATACAAAAAATGCACGTCTTGTAACAGCCGGAAAATCCATATACGGCAAACATAAAGAAATTGATATCCAACTAAACGAAAACCAAAAAACCGAAAACCTGCTTGCTGTTGCTGTTATTCCGGTAAAACACGATGGAAAAGTTATTGCCTGTCTTAATATTTCTTCGCATACACTAAACGAAGTACCTGTTTTTGTACGCAATGCTCTCGAAACAATAGCTTCACAAATCGGAAACACTATTGCAGCCGTTAGGGTTAAGGAAGCATTACAGCAAAGCGAAAAAAAATATCGTAAACTTGCCGAAACTGTTTCCGATGTAATTTTCACCTTAGATTTGGAAGGCAAATTCACCTATTTCAGTCCGAATTTTGAAAAAATTACAGGCTATTCTGTTGTTCAATTTATCGGAAAGCCTTTTACTGAAATTATTGCTCCCGAATATATAGAATTAACTGTTAATTCTTTTCGCAAAGGAATAGACAGTAAAAAAACTCAAACCTTTGAAATAGAATTTCTTTTAAAAGACGGTAAAAGACTTCCTCTTGAAATAAATCCGAGTTCTTTGTATAATGCCGAAGGGCAAATAATCGGCAGACTCGGAGTGGCACGAGACATTTCTAAACGTAAAGAAGCTGATATAAAACTAAAAGAAAGCGAAGAACAATTCAGAACAATGGTTGAACATGCCAATGATATGATATGGACATTGGATACTCAAGGGCGTTTTACTTTTTTTAACCGCCAAGCAGAAATTATTACAGAACACAAATTCAAAGATTGGAATGAAAAAATGTATAAGCCTCTTATTCATCCTGATGATGTTGAAGCAGTAAATACAGCATTTATTAAAACTTTGTCCGGAGAATCTCAACAATATACAGTAAGGATTCTTAAAGAAAATAATGAAATATTAATTTTATCGGTAAATACAGCACCTGTATATAAAAAAGGCAAAATTTTCGGTACTGTCAGTTTCGGAAGAGACATTACCGAACAAAAAAAAGCAGAAGAAAAACTGAAACAAAAAAATACAGAATTGAATTCATTTATTAACAACATTCCCGATATGGCTTGGCTTAAAGACAAAGACTCAAATTTTATTGTTGCCAATAAAGCTTTCGGTAATGCCGTAGGAATGGATACTGAATACCTTATCAGTCAAACCTGTGAAGTATGCTTCGGTGAAGAAGCAGCAGAGAATTTTAAAAAAGATGACAGAAAGGTAATGGAAAGTAAGAAACAGATAATAATTGAAGAAAGTATTAAAAATGCGCAGGGAAATACAATTTATCTTGAAACAATAAAATCGCCAATATTCACTGAATCAGGAAATGTTATCGGGACTGTAGGCGTAGCCCGCGATATTACTGATCGTAGGAAAACAGAAGATGACTTAATACAATCTGAAAAAAATTACAGGGAACTTTTTAATAATGCAACTGATGCTATTTACATACAAGACAGGGAAGGTTATTTTCTTGATATAAATCAGGAGGCTATTAACATGTACGGGTATCCGAAGGATTTTTTCATTGGGAAAACACCTGAGTTTTTATCAGCCCCGGGAAAAAATGATATGAAAAAAATTATCGGATTTGTCGAAGATGCATTTAACGATAAACCCTGTCAATACGATTTCTGGGGTATAAGGAAAAACGGCGAAGTATTTCCAAAAATTGTAAGATCCAAAAAAGGCATCTATTTTAACAAGGAGGTAGTTATTACTTTTGCTTCAGATATTACCGAGCGAAAAAAAGCAGAACAAGCATTAAAACACAAGCTCCTTGTTTTATCACAACCTGTCGGCAATACAAAAGATTTAAAACTCATTGATGTTATTGATATTGATGTTTTACAGCAATTGCAGGATGGTTTTGCCGAATCTTATGATGTTGCCTCTCAAATATTTGATGAAAAAGGTATCCCCATAACTAAACAAAGTAATTTCAGCGATTTTTGTAAGATAATTCGTAATACAAAAAAAGGTTTAGAAATATGTGAAATTTCTGATGCTAATCTTATTTCTAAAATGAAAAAGGGATTATCTGTAATATCTTCCTGTAAAAATTTTAAAGAGCTGTCAGACGGAGCGGTTCCAATTTTTATCGGGAATAAACAAGTAGCTGTATGGAGCATCAGACAAAAACTAACTGCTGAACTTTCCGAAGATGAAGTGCGTAGTTATGCTGAAAAAATTGGTACCGATGCAGATAAACTTATTGAAGCATCAAGAAAATTAAAAATCGGGACAGAACAGCAATTCAGTAAAGCAATATCATTTCTTGAAACTATTGTCAGCGATATTTCTCTGCTCGGATTACAAAACATACAACAAGCACGTGAGATTACAAAACGTATAGAAGCAGAAGAAAACACTAAGCATTATATTAAAAGACTGACTGTAATATCTGAAACGGCTGCTGCTTTTAATAAATGTAATACTCTAAAAGAAGTTTACAAGTTATTAGGACAAAAAATATATGAGCTTACCGATAATTCTTATGTTATAGTAACATCTTCAGACAGGGAAAACGGAGCAATCAGCATAAAAGAATATTTTGGTTTTGAAAAACATATAAAATCCGTATTGGATATTTTAGGAAAAGATCCGAGAAAGATGAGCTTCTTGCCTGATATGACAGAGAAAGAAGAAAAACCGGTTGTCGCCGGTAAATTAAAATTAATACCTAACGGATTACATTCATTATCACTCGGAAAACTTCCCGAAAAAGCATGTAAAATTGTTGAAATACTGCTTAATATAAGTCATATTTATTCAATGGGAATTTCATTTGGGAAGATTGCACAGGGCGGTATTATTATTTTATTAAAAAAAGATGAAATTATCAAGTATAAAGCAACAATAGAAGCAATAACCAAACAGGCTTCGGATGTTATTCATCGTAAATTTGCAGAAGAAGCATTACGCGAAAGCGAAGAAAAATATCGCCAATTAGCAGAAACAGCCAAAGATGTTATACTGTTACTTGATTTGGAAGGAAATGTCAAATATGTAAATAATGAAGGTATAAGATTTACAGGATACAGTGAAAAAGAATTATTACAAAAAAATATCAGGGAACTTCTTCCTTCCGATCAAATTCATGACCTTAATGAACGTTTTACAAAACGAAAGAAAGGAGAAAAAAGTTCATTTATGTATGAAGCTGAATTTATTAATAAAAAAGGCGTAAAAATTTCTATTGAAGTAAAAACCACATTAATAATTGAACAAAACAAACCGGCAGGTGTTCTCGTTATTGCTCGCGATATTACCGAAAGAAAACAAACAGAAAAAGCAATGAAAGAATATAAAAAAGATTATCAGTCTCTTTTTGAATCTGCAGGAGATGCTATTTTTTTAATAAATATAGATGATACTTATAAAGATGTGAGCAAACAGGCATGTAAACTTTTAGGCTACTCAAAAGATGAATTTTTAAAAATGCGGATACAGGATAATATTATTCCTGAATTTCATAATGATACCACAGATAAGAAAAAACAATTACTCGCCGGGGGAAAAGTTGCACCGTATGAAAAAATATTTCTGACAAAAGAAAAAGAAAAAATCCCTGTTGAAATTAATATCTCACTTGTAACCGATATTAATAATAAACCAAAATATATTACATCCATTGTAAGAGATATAACAGAACGTAAAAAAGCAGAACAATCTCTTATAGAAAACGAAAAACAATTACAAGAACTCAATGCCACAAAAGATATATTTTTTTCAATAATTGCCCACGACCTGAAAAACCCGATTGCCGCAGTACTTGGTTTTTCAAAACTACTGCTTAAAAATTTAAAAGAATATGATATTCAAAAACAAAAAAAATTCATCCAAATAATATTTCAGAGTGTACAAAACATTGATAAACTACTGGAAAATTTACTTCTTTGGTCTCGTTCGCAAAGAGGAATTCTTGATTTTAATCCTGAAAAAGAAAACCTGTATTTATTATATACTAAAACAATAAAACTTCTAAAACTGCCGGCTGCAAAAAAATCAATATCTTTAATAAATGAAATACCGGAAGATTTTATTGTTAAAGCTGATAAAAATATGTTATCAACTGTTATGCGGAATCTAATTACCAATGCAATAAAATATACACACAGAGGAGGTGAAATTATTATAAAAGCTCAAACAATAATAGAAGATAACAAACGAAGACACATAAAAATTGCAGTAAAAGACAACGGAATAGGTATTGAACCCGATATACTGGACAAATTGTTTAAAATTGCAGAAAATATTTCAACAGAAGGAACTGAAAATGAAACCGGAACAGGTCTCGGCTTAATTCTCTGCAAAGAATTTGTTGAAAAACACGGCGGTAAAATATGGGTAGAAAGCGAAGAAGGTAAAGGCAGCGAGTTTATTTTTACAATACCAATGATTTTATAAAGCAATACAGCATAATTCATTAGAGCGTTTTAGTACTCAATTATTGCAACATTTAACACTTTAAAAACTTCTGAACATGAATAAGAATTCAACAAATCAAGAATTACATGATGAAGTAAAAAGACTTCGTTTACAACTAACCGAGAAGTCTGAATCAGCACAAGTAATGTTATTAGATAACATCATGCATTCGTCAACAAAAATGTCAGTTGTTGCTACTGATATTGATTTGAATGTTATCTTTTTTAGTCGTAGAGCAGAACAAATTTTCGGGTACAAAGCATCAGAAGTTATCAGTAAAAATTTAACCGAAATCCATGCAATGGAAAAAGTTGAGTTTTCAAGAATTGAAAATGCAATTAAAATTATAAAAAAAACAGGCAATTATGAATGTCTTGTTAATCAAAAAATTGAAAACGGCATCAGACACTTGAAATTAAAAGCGTCATGTATTTTGGATAAAAATAAAAATATATCAGGTTTTGTATTGCTGACAACAGACGAAACTAAAGAAATAATTGCAGAAAAAAAGTTGCAAAAAAGTGAAAAGAAATTTCGAGAAGTTATTGATAATGCAGGAGACGGAATTCTTATCGGTAATATGAATGGAAATATTATTATTGCTAATAAAAGTATATGTGAGCTGACAGGTTATACAAAATCAGAATTAACAGGGAAACATATTGGGTTTATATTCTCAAAAAAGATGTTGGAAGAAGAACCTCTTCAATTTGATGAACTTGATAAAGGTAAAACAATTATTAAAGAAAGAAGAATTAAAGGGAAAAAAGGAAATGAAATTCCTATTGAGATGAACTCTAAAAGATTAGACAATAAAAAATATATTGCAGTTTTCAGAGATTTAACTGAACGTGAAAAAACAAAAGTCCTTATCAAAAAGCTTTCAACAGCAGTTAAACAAAGTGCAAATACAATTGTAATTACCGATACAGACGGAAATATTGAATATACAAACCCCGAATTTACTAAACTGACAGGTTATACAGCTGAAGAGGTTATCGGAAAAAATTTTCGAATTATAAATGCAGGAAAATTGCCCAAAGAGCATTATGTTGAACTGTGGCAAACAATTACACAAGGGAATATCTGGAAAGGAAAATTTCATAATGAGAAAAAAAACGGCGATTATTTTTGGGAACAAGTAACAATAACACCAATAAAAAATGAGTCCGGAAAAATAATTAATTATCTTGCAATTAAAGAAGATATTACAGCAAGAAAAAAAGCAGAAGAAGCTTTAAAAGAAAATGAAGAATATTTCAGAACTTTAATTGAGAACAGTACTGATGTAATTTCAATATTAGACGATAAAGGAAATATTATGTACGAAAGCCCTGCTCATAAATATGTTCTTGGATACAGAAAAGGTGAACTGGCAGGTAAAAATTCTTTTGAATTAGTCCATCCTGATGATAGGGATCGCATATTGGTTCAATTTACAAAATTGCTTAAAAACACGAAAAAATTTGAAAATGTTAATTTCAGGTATCTTCATAAAGACGGTACATGGCTACACCTTGAAGGAACAGGTAAAAATTTGCTAAACTCCCCAAAAATAAACGGGATTGTTGTTAATTATCGTGATGTAAGTGCTCGTAAGAAGGCAGAACAAGAATTAAAAAGGCAAAATGAGGAATACGCTTCTTTAAATGAAGAATATTTAATACAAAACGAAGAACTGATAAAAGCAAAAGAAAAAGCTGAAGAAAGCGAACGTTTAAAAACCGAATTTATTAACAATATGTCTCATGAGATAAGAACACCTATGAACGGTATTCTCGGCTTTTCTCAATTACTGTATAAAAGAGAACTGGCAGAAGAAAAACGAAAGCACTATATTAATATCATCCAAAACAGCGGAAATAAATTAATGTATATAATAAATAATATTCTCGAAATTTCTAAATTAGGATCAGAGCAAATAAAATCATCAGATAAAAATGTATGTTTAAATGATCTATTATTAGAACTGTTTTCAATTTTCGAAATTAAATCTAAACAAAACAAAATTCCTTTATATTTGAAAAAAGGACTTTCCGACAAAGAAAGTACTATTATGACAGATCCGAAAATACTAAAAAAAGTATTAAGCAACTTATTGGATAATGCCTTAAAATTTACTAACAACGGGTTTGTTGAATTCGGCTACCGGCTTGTACAGAAAAAGCACGCCTTGTCTCAACTGGAAATATATGTAAAAGACACCGGAATAGGAATAAGACCCGAAAAACAAAAAATTATTTTTGAACCATTTTCACAAGAAGAAACTAAATTAACTGAAAAAATTGACGGACTTGGCCTCGGATTAGCAATATCAAAAGAAAATGCAAAATTAATAGGCGGTAAAATAACTCTAATATCAGAAAAAGGAAAAGGCTCAACATTTTTTGTTACAATTCCTTACAAAATTGTTTATAAAGAAACTATTAAAGAACTGTTATCTGCAACGAAGCTGAAAAAGTTAGTAAAAGATAAATATACTATCTTAATAGCAGAAGACGAAGAAGTTAATTATTTGTATCTTGAAACATTGTTAATTGATGAGTCAGAATTAACTTGCAAAATACTTCACGCAAAAAACGGACAAGAATCTGTAACAATTTGCAAAGATAATTCTCATATTGATCTTGTTCTCATGGATTTAAAGATGCCGATAATGAACGGCTACGAAGCAACAAAACTAATAAAGGAATTCTGCCCCGATTTGCCGATAGTTGCACAAACAGCATATTCAACAACAGAAGAGATAGACAAAGCTATGTCGGCAGGTTGTGATGATTTTATTTCAAAGCCTATAAGCGAAGATGACTTTAACGAAGTTATTAATAAATTTATTAAGTGCTAAAAAATATTTTTTAATGAAAGATATTGATAAAACAAAAAAGCAACTTACAGAAGAATTGAAAGGATTACGTAAAATTGTTACTAAATTAGAAAAAACGAATAGAAAAAACGAATTTGAAACTCTCTGTGAAGAATACAAATCCCAAAACGAAGAACTTCTTATTGCCAAAGAAAAAGCAGAAGAAAGTGAAAAAAAAATACTTACTATTCTTAACAGTATCCCTGATGTTGTTCTGCAACTTGATACAAATTTAAAAATACTGTGGGCAAATGAAGCAACTATTAAGCTTAATCCCAATGCAGCAGGACAGTTCTGTTATAAAGCCCTTCAGGGCAGAAATACTATATGCCCTGATTGTCCGATAGTTAAAGCATTAAAAACAGGTGAAATTGAGCAAGGTATTGTTCATGCAAAATCGTTAGCAGGTGTCGGCGAAAGTTATTGGAATGATATTGGTATCCCAATAAAGGATAATCAAGGCAGAATAACAGGGATTGTTAAAATTGCCGAAAATGTTACAAAGAAAATGCAGGCAGAAGAAGAAATACGAAAATTATCACAAGCTGTTGCTACTACTCCCCAAGCAATTATTATTACCGATTTGGAAGGTAAAATAGAATATGTTAATCCGGGGCTTCTTGCTTTAGGAGGTTATGACAGTGACAGTAAAATTATTAACAAGTCAATTTTTTTGTTCACTGACAGAGAAGGGGCAAAAAAACTTGAAGAAGAAATAATTCCAATGCTTTTATCATGCGGACAATGGAATGGTGAAATAACCATAAAGCGAAAAAGCGGTTCAATTTTTCCTGCAGAAATGATATGCTCAATTATTCTTGACGAAAATAATCAACCGAAATATTTGTTGTCGCACTTTAATGATATTACCGAACGAAAGCAAGCGAAAAAGAAACTGCTGGACAGTGAAGAAAAATTACGAACTTTGTATGACTCATCAAGTGACGCAATAATGCTTCTTGATGAAGAAGGTTTTTTCGATTGCAATAATGCTACGCTGCAACTTTTCGGTTGTACCGAGCGGGAGCAATTCTGCAGCAAGCATCCTTCCGACTTTTCACCTCCGACTCAAAAAGACGGCACCGATTCGATGACTTATGCCGGAAACAACATAAGAATTGCTTTGAAAGAAGGCAGCAAACGGTTTGAACATTTACACCGTCGTTTAGATGGTACTGATTTTCCCGCAGATGTGCTGCTTGATGCTATGGTCTTAGGCGGCAAGAAGGTGCTTCAGGCGAGGGTTTACGATATCACAGAACGTAAGAAGGCGGAAAAACAACTTACTATACAAAACAAAGAATACGCTTCTTTAAATGAAGAATATAAAACACAAAACGAAGAACTGATAAAAGCAAAAGAAAAAGCTGAAGAAAGCGACCGTTTAAAAACCGAATTTATTAACAATATGTCCCATGAGATAAGAACACCTATGAACGGTATTCTCGGATTTTCTCAATTACTGTATAAAAGAGAACTGGCAGAAGAAAAACGAAAACACTATATTAATATCATTCAAAACAGCGGAAACCAATTATTGTATATAATAAATAATATTCTCGAAATTTCTAAACTCGGATCAAAGCAAATAAAGTCATCAGAAAAAAATGTATGTTTAAATGACTTATTATCAGAACTGTTTTCAATTTTCGACATTAAAGCTAAAGAAAACAAAATACCTTTATATTTGAAAAAAGGACTTTCCGACAAAAAAAGTACTATTCTGACAGATCCGAAAATACTGAATAAAGTATTAAGCAACTTATTGAATAATGCCATAAAATTTACTAACAAAGGGTTTGTTGAATTCGGATACCGGCTTGTACAGACAAAACACGCCTTATCTCAACTGGAAATATATGTAAAAGACACCGGAACAGGGATAAGACCCGAAAAACTAAAAATTATTTTTAAACCATTTTCACAAGAAGAAACTAAATTAACTGAAAAAATTGACGGGCTTGGCCTCGGATTAGCAATATCAAAAGAAAATGCAAAATTAATTGGCGGTAAAATAACTCTAATATCAGAAAAAGGAAAAGGCTCAACATTTTTTGTTACAATTCCTTATAAACTTGTTTATAAAGGAACTGATAAAGAGCTGTTATCTGAAACGAAGCAGAAAAAGGTAAGGAAAGATGAATATATAATCTTAATTGCAGAAGACGAAGAAGTAAATTATTTTTATCTTGAAACATTGTTAATCGATAAGTCAGAATTAACATGCAAAATGCTTCATGCAAAAAACGGGCATGAAACTGTAGAAATTTGCAAAGATAATTCTCATATTGACCTTGTTCTTATGGATTTAAAGATGCCGATAATGAACGGCTACGAAGCAACAAAATTGATAAAAGAATTCCGACCAAATTTACCGATAATTGCTCAAACAGCATATTCAACAACAGAAGAGATAGATAAAGCTATGTCGGCAGGTTGTGATGATTTTATTTCAAAACCAATAAGCGAAGAAGATTTTTACGAAGTCATTAATAAATATATTTCAATTTAAAACCTATTTCATCAGTTTTTCAATTTCATCAGGTTCGATCGGTTCATCGGCTAATAAATCGATTTGTCCGTCTTCTGTGATTAATATATCATTTTCCAAACGAATTCCGAAACCTTCTTCTTCAATATAAATTGCCGGCTCACAACTTAAAACCATTCCGGGTTTGAAAACTGTATCTTTTGTGCCTACATCATGAACATCTAAACCAATAAAATGAGATGTTCCGTGCATGAAATATTTCATCCTTACAGTTTCTTTTTTCTCTTTTTTATTAAGTTCTTCTTTTTTTATAAGGCCAAGTTGTATCAATTCTTTTTCAATCAACTTATTTACTTTATTATTCACGTTATTTATGGTGGCACCGGGTTTTATTAATTTCACGGCTTTTTTAAAAACATTTAATACTGAATTATAAACTTCTTTTTGCCTTCGGGTAAATTTACCGTTAACGGGAATTGTTCTTGTTGTATCTGCAGCATAACCGGCATATTCTGCACCAAAGTCCATTAAAACAAGATCCCCGTCTTTACAAATTTGGTCATTCGAAACATAATGCAACACACAATTATTTTTTCCTGAAGCTATGATTGGTTCATAGGCATGTCCGGTTGCTCCGTTTTTTATAAATTCATGTGTAATTTCGGCTTCGATTTCATACTCTTTAATATCCGGTTTAATAAATTTCAGAATTCTGTGAAATGCTCCGGTAGTAATATCACATGCTTTTTGTAAAAGTTCAATTTCTTCCGGCTCTTTTTGAAGACGCATTTCTGTTAAAACAGGTGCAAGTCTTTTGTAATTATGGAGAGGGTATTTTTCTTTAATTTCATTTATAAATCTGATGTCTTTGTAAGGAACTTCTGTAGTGAATTTTGAATATTCATTTATATTTAAATAAATATCATCATTATTCAACAAAAGTTCTCTTAAAGTGATATCAAAATCGCTTAACCATTTTACTGTTTTGATACCGGAGATATCTTGAGCTTCTTTTTTTGTGAATTTATGTCCCTCCCATATTTCAAGTTCTTTTTCAGGTTTTAGAAGGAATAATATCTCTCTTAATTTTTTATTCTCGGCATTCGGACAAATTATTAATATTGATTTTTCTTGTTCAATACCGGTTAAATAAAAAAAATCTGAATTTTGTCTGTACACAAATGTTTGATCACCGTTTCTCGGCATTTGATCGTTGGAATTGATAACGGCTACAGAGTTTCCTGTAATTTTTTCGCTTATCTTTTTTCTGTTTTTTATAAACAAATTTTTAGGTATCTTATTATATCTCATATTTATAAAATTTTGGTTCTACAACTAATTTAGAGAAAATTGAAAATGCAATATCGCAGAGTATTTAAATCACAGCCTTTTTTATTCGTAAATTCGCGGCGAAATTATACTTTTCGGAGCGGACTCATAAATTCAATGTAAAAAAACATTTTGAAAAAAATTAAATATATATAACTTTGTCTGTGTTACAAATATATTCAAATTAAATAAATAAATTATAAATTATATGAGCAATTTTATAACATCTTCTCTCGGGAAGAAAGTGATTTTAAGCTTATCGGGACTATTTTTAATAATGTTCTTATTAGTACACTTAACAGCAAATTTATTTTTGTTGGGTGGTTCCGATGCTTTTAATATTGCAACACATTTTATGGATACAAATCCTGTTATTCAAATCATACAATCGATTCTGGCTTTAGGATTTATTATTCATATTCTGTATGCACTTATTATCCAGTTTCAAAATTGGAGAGCAACACCGGTAAAGTATAAAAAAAAATATCAAAAAGAAAGCAGTTCTTGGTCTTCCCGAAATATGATTTGGTTGGGAATTTTTATTTTCGGTTTTTTGTTTACTCATATCATTAATTTCTTTTATGTAATGAAATTCGGAGAAATGAGTTCAACAATCGTTCACGGAGAAGAAATGCATGATGCCTATAAATTAGTTGTCGGTTTATTTACCGGCGGAACATTAGCTTATGTTTATTCCGGTGTTTATATTGTTAGTTTTGTTGCCTTGGGACTTCATTTGAATCATGCTTTTTGGTCCGCTTTTCAAACTGTCGGTTGGAGTAATGATATTTGGAGAAAACGTTTAAGTGTAATTGGCAGCTTATATGCCTTACTGATTAGTGTTGGATTTACTGTAATTCCAATATATTTCCTTTTTATTAAATAGTTTTATATTATAAAAGTTATGACAAAATTAGACTCAAAAATTCCGGAAGGAAATCTCAAAGATAAATGGACTAATTATTTGAATTCAATGAATCTTGTTAGTCCTGCAAATAAAAAGAAATTAGATATTATAGTAGTCGGAACCGGAATAGCCGGAGCACCGGCAGCTGCTTCATTAGCACAATTAGGATATAATGTAAAAGTCTTTTGTTATCAGGATAGTTCAAGAAGGGCTCATTCTGTTGCAGCTCAAGGAGGAATTAATGCTGCTAAAAATTATCCGAATGACGGAGACAGTATTTATCGTTTGTTTTATGATATGATAAAAGGAGGCGATTACAGAGCAAGAGAAAGTAATGTATACAGAGCTGCAGAAGTAAGCAACGAAGTTATTGACCAACTTACTGCACAAGGTGTGCCGTTTGCTCGTGAATACGGCGGAACATTATCAAATCGTTCGTTTGGAGGTGTTCAAGTTTCAAGAACTTTTTATGCACGAGGACAAACCGGACAACAAGTTCTGCTTGGTTCATATTCAGCTTTGAAACGAATGATAAGCGAAGGAAAAGTAAAAATGTATGCACGTCGTCAAATGTTAGAAATCGTTACAGTTGACGGGCATGCAAGAGGAATTATTACAAGAAACTTGGTTACAGGTGAAACTGAAAGACATTCGGCTCATGCTGTAATATTAGCGACAGGAGGCTACGGAACAATCTATTATTTATCAACTCTTGCTATTAATTCAAATGGTTCAGCAGCGTGGTCAGCATATAAAAAAGGAGCTTTTTTTGCTAATCCGAGTTTTATTCAAATACATCCTACTTGTATTCCGCAGTTAAATGATTACCAATCTAAATTAACCTTAATGTCAGAATCTTTAAGAAATGACGGAAGAATTTGGGTTCCGAAAGAAAAAGACGATAAACGTCCCGGAAACGATATTCCTGAAGATGAAAGAGATTATTATCTTGAAAGACGCTATCCTGCATTCGGGAATCTTGTTCCGAGAGATGTTGCTTCAAGAGCAGCAAAAGAAAGATGTGATGCCGGATACGGAGTAGGAGATACCGGACAAGCTGTTTTTTTAGATTTTAAACATGCTCTTGAAAAACAAGGCAAAGATGTTATTGAAGATAAATACGGTAATTTGTTTGAAATGTATGAAACAATAACCGGAGAAAGCCCTTATGAACGTCCTATGAGAATTTATCCGGCCGGACATTATACAATGGGCGGGCTTTGGGTAGATTATGAACTGCAAACAACAATACCCGGATTATTTGCAATAGGAGAGGCAAATTTTTCTGATCACGGAGCAAATCGCCTCGGAGCAAGTTCATTAATGCAAGGTGCAACAGACGGATATTTTATTATCCCGAATACAATAAGTAATTATCTTTCTGATAAAATAAGAACCGGAAAAGTAGCAACCGATACGAAAGAATTTGATGAGGCAGAAAAAGAAGCAAAAGAAAGACTTGAAAAATTATTAAATGTAAACGGAACACAAACAGCAAGTTCTTTTCATAAACGGCTTGGAAAAATTTTGTGGGAATATGCAGGGATGGCAAGAAATGAAGAGGGTTTAAAAAAAGCCCTTACTATGGTAAAAGATTTAAAAAATGAATTTTGGAAAGATGTTAAAGTTCCCGGAACTTCAGCTGAATTTAATCAAGAACTTGAAAAAGCTGTCAGAATAGCCTCTGCGTTTGAATTAAGTCAATTATTGATTAAAGACGCATTAAGCAGAAAAGAATCTTGTGGTGCTCATTATCGCGAAGAATATGTAACAGAAGACGGAGAAGCTAAACGAAACGATGAAGAATATATGTATGTTTCAGCTTGGGAATACCAAGGAGAGGATAAAGAACCCAAACTTCATAAAGAAGAGTTGAAATTTGAATTTGTTGAAGTAAAACAAAGAAGTTATAAATAAATTGACAAATGCTTAAATGCTATAATAAAAAGGGACATAGTTATAAAATCACATCTTGGTATCATTAGCTCTACTGTTTGTTTTTTTATTATTAAAGCATTAAATCATTTAAGCATTATAGCATTTAAGTCAGTCAGATAACTGCATATATAAAAAGATATTTCAATTAAAATTACAGTAGAACTAACTTTTATAAAAAAAAAATGAAAGTAAAACTTAAAATATGGCGACAAGCCAATGCCAAAGCAAAAGGACAATTTAAAAATTATGAATTGGATGATATTCAGGACGAAATGTCCTTTCTTGAAATGTTAGATGCTTTAAATTCAAAATTAATAAAAGAAGGAGAAAATCCTGTTGCCTTTGAAAATGATTGTCGTGAAGGAATATGCGGTACTTGCGGTCTGTTTATTAACGGCCGTCCGCACGGGCCGGGAGAACAAATTGCTACATGTCAGTTGCACATGAGATTATTTAAAGATGGTGAAACAATAGTAATTGAACCTTGGCGAGCAGGAGGGTTTCCAATTATTAAAGATTTAGTAACAGACAGAAATGCTTATGATAAAATTATGCAAGCCGGCGGTTTTGTATCCGTAAATATCGGAGGTACTCCGGATTCTAATGCTGTCCTAATATCCAAAGAGCATGCTGATGAAGCAATGGATGCAGCTTCATGTATCGGATGTGGTGCTTGTGCCGCGATTTGTAAAAACAGTTCTGCCATGCTTTTTATTGCTGCAAAAGTATCGCAACTTGCATTATTGCCGCAAGGCAAAGTTGAAGCAAGTAAAAGAGCAAAAAGAATGGTAGCTGTTATGGATGAACTCGGCTTCGGCAACTGTTCAAATACCGGAGCCTGTGAAGCAGAATGCCCTAAGGGTATTTCTTTAGCCCATATTGCAAGATTGAACAGAGAATTCTTGAAAGCTAATATTAAATCATAGGAGTTATTGTTTTACAACTCCTTTGTTAACTGTCTTAAAAATTATTATATTTGAAGCAGTCATATCAGTTTGGCTGCTTTTTTTGTATCTTTACAATTATTTTCAAAATAAATCTATGATAATTAGAATTGTAGCAATAGCAGGTTTTTTAAATTAATTCAAGATTATTGTTTTCCTAAGAAGCTTTAAAAGTTATAAAATTAGAATATGAATACTCATATTGAAATAGAAAATAAATTACGAAAATTAAAACCTTTGTTGAATAAGCAATATTTTGTTTATAAAATTGGATATTTCGGTTCATATGCTCGTAATGAACAAAATGAAGATTCAGATATTGATATTTTGGTATATTTCAGAAAACCGATTGGTTGGGAATTCTTTGACCTGCATGAATTACTTGAAAAAGAATTAGAAATAAAAGTTGATTTGGTTTCAGAAAAAGCATTAAAGGAACAATTAAGACAAATAATCTTAAACAGTGTTATATACGTATGACTCCAAAAAACAGAGAATATAAGTTTTATCTTGAAGATATGTTGACTTCAATGCTGAGAATTGAAGAATATATCGAAGGAATGGAATTTAAAGAATTTAAAATGAATTATTTGGTTGTTGATGCAGTTATCAGGAATTTTGAAATTATTGGTGAAGCATCAAAAAATGTTCCCGTTGAAATAAAAGATAAATACCCCAAAATTCCATGGAAGAAAATGTATGGGTTAAGAAATATAATTGCACATGAATACTTTGGAATTGATTATGAAATGATTTGGGAAATTTCCAAAAATAATTTACCTCAGAACTCAAATGATTTAAAAGAAATGATAAAAAATATTTAATAATGAATACATTTACTTATCATATTATCAAAGGACTGACAGTCATTTTATTTATTGTTTTTTTTTCATCTTGCTCCAATACATATCGCGACTTTCAAAAAGTTAAGGATATGAAATGGCATAAGACAGATGTTAAAACTTTTGAAGTTGATATACCTGAAGACGGAAATTATGACCTTTATTTTGCAATGAGGCATTCAACGGGATACCCTTTTACTTCAATTAAAATATCTATAACACAAATTACTCCCGAAGGTGAAGAATTTATCAAAGATGCCGAATTTTCGGTAACCGATGAGAAAGGACAATACATTGGTGAAGTTACAGGTCAATTGTGGGATATTGAAGAAATGTTTTCTGAAAAAACACCTCTTGAAAAAGGAAAATACACTTTTAAGATTAGTCATAATATGAATTCTGACCCGGTAATTTTGGTTATTGATATTGGTTTGATTATTAAGGTAACCTCTAATAATTAATTTGCATCAAGATTTTCAGAGTTTTTTATAGACGATTGAAATTTATGAAGCACTATCGGGATAATGCAAGAAAATTTCAAGAAGTATATGGAAAACTC
>JAUVIG010000523.1 GCA_030592825.1 Chlorobiota bacterium
AACTGTTTTTACAGATTCTCGGTATCGTGATTCTGACAGAGCTATTGCTGATTTTACGAAAGCAATAGAAAACGACCCAAAATATATAGACGCATATACCGGAAGAGCAAAAGCAAAAACAAACAATTACGAATACGAAAAAGATTACGAAGGAGCAATTGCTGATTATACAAAAGCAATTGAACTTGACCCTAATAATATGTTCTTATATAACAGACGTGGAGAAATTAAGCGAAATATTAATGATTACACAGGAGCTATAGCTGATTTTACAAAAGCAACTGAAATTGATTGGTATTATTCTTCTGCTTTTTACAACAGGGCAATTACCAAAGAAAAAATCGGTGATTCAAAAAGTGCAAAAAATGATATGGCAATGTATCATTCATTAACAAAAGGGAAATAAGAAATAATATTAAAGCTGAAGCAAAACATTGCAACATAACGCAACGATGCTGCAAAAAAAAATATATGAAGAAAAAATACATCCTCGCATTGGACCAAGGAACAAGCAGTTCCAGAGCAATATTATTTGATAAGGAGCAAAATATTGTAGGCACGGAACAACAAGAGTTCAAGCAGTTTTATCCGAAAGCCGGTTGGGTGGAGCATAACCCGCACGAAATATGGGAAAGTCAAAATCTGACAGCCAAAACATTAATCACTCGTTTAAAAATTAATTCTGAAGAAATTGCAGGAATAGGTATCACTAACCAAAGAGAAACAACAATTGTATGGGATAAAAATACCGGAGAACCAATTTATAATGCAATTGTTTGGCAAGATAAAAGAACTTCAGATTTTTGTTCCGAATTGAAAGATAAAGGGCTTGAAACTTATGTTAAACAAAACACCGGTTTGCTTTTAGATTCCTACTTTTCCGGAACTAAAATCAATTGGATATTGGAGAATGTCGAAGGTGCAAAAGAAAAGGCAGAACAAGGAGATTTGCTCTTCGGAACAGTCGATACTTGGTTGATTTGGAAACTGTCGGGAGGGAAACTTCATATTACGGATTATTCCAATGCTTCAAGAACACTTGTTTATAACATAAAAGAATTGCAATGGGATAAAAAGATGCTTGAAATTCTCAATATTCCGGAAATAATATTGCCGGAAGTACGAAATTCAAGCGAGATATACGGAAAAACTGCAAAAGAATTGTTCGGATATGAAATACCGATTGCAGGAATTGCAGGAGACCAGCAAGCTGCCTTATTCGGGCAACAATGTTTCTCTGCCGGTGAGGCTAAAAATACATACGGCACGGGTTGCTTTATGTTAATGAATACAGCAGGAAAACCCGTAGAATCAAAATCAGGTTTACTCACAACAATTGCATGGGGCTTAAACGGAAAAATAACTTATGCTTTGGAAGGAAGTGTGTTTATTGCCGGAGCAGCTGTAAAATGGTTATGTGACGGTATTAAGATTCTTAATTCAGTAGCCGATACAGAAGCTATGATTAAAAAAACAAGTTCAAACGAAGGTGTTTATTTTGTACCTGCTTTTGTCGGACTTGGTGCACCTTATTGGGATATGAATGCAAGAGGAATAATTACCGGTTTAACACAAGGTGTAACTGAAAATCATTTTGTCAGAGCAAGTTTGGAAGCATTGGCATATCAAACTAAAGATATTTTAGATGCTATGTCTTTAGATTCAGGTATAGAATTGAAAGAATTAAATGTTGACGGCGGTGCATCCGTCAATGATTTTTTAATGCAGTTTCAGTCTGATATTCTGAATAAAAAAGTTATCAGGCCTGAAGTTACAGAAACAACTGCTGCAGGTGCTGCATTTCTTGCAGGATTGGCAACAGGTTTTTGGACTGATAAAGACCTGCGTTCAAAGCGGAAAGTTGATAAAGAATTTATTCCAAATATGAAAAAAGCTGAATGGACAGAACTTTATAACGGTTGGAAACTTGCAGTAAAAAGATGTATGTTGAATGAATGAGTTCGAAGTGAAAAGATGCACAGCAACTGATTTATCAAAATGCTGTAAACTTATAATGATTACAGCCCGGCAATTAATTAAGTTGCTTTGCACCTTTTCAAAGAGGTTTATAAACCAAACTTATGAATAATCAAAAAAAGGCATACATGTATGCTCTTTCGGCAGTATTTCTGTGGTCAACGGTTGCCGTTTCTTTCAAAATCGCATTACGCTATGTTGATTTTCTGCAATTATTATTTTTTTCGTCTTCTGTTGCATTGTTTTGTTATGTTGTAATAAGTTTTATTTCCGGAAAGTTACGTGAGCTTTTTAAAGTTTCCCGAAAAGAGTTATTGTATTCGTCTTTTGTCGGATTTCTAAATCCATTTTTATATTATGTCGTATTATTCAAAGCCTATTCTTTATTGCCGGCTCAAATTGCACAACCATTAAACTATTTATGGCCTGCAATGTTGGTCTTACTTTCTGCTCCTTTGTTGGGGCAAAAACTAAAACTAAAAAGCCTGCTGTCTGTTTTTGTCGGATTTCTTGGTGTCTATATCATTGCAACACAAGGGAATATGTTCGGGTTTAAAATAGAAAAACCGGTTGGTGTTATTCTTGCTGCCGGAAGTTCTGTAATTTGGGCTTTATCATGGATATTCAATCAAAAAGATAAGAGAGCAGGAGAAAAGAAGTTGTTTTGGGTATTCTTTTTCGGATTAATTTATATTTCAATTAGTCTTTTTTTCTTTTCTGAATTTAAAATTCCGGAACCTAAAGGAATTCTCGCATTAACTTATGTCGGCTTGTTTGAAATGGGGATTACATTCTTCCTGTGGTTAAAAGCTTTGCAAATAACAGAACGAAATGACAGCATTAGGAATCTTGTATTTCTTTCTCCTTTTTTAGCTTTGTTTTTTATTCATATTTTTCTCGGAGAAAATATATACTACACAACCTTTATCGGCTTGGGTTTTATTATTTTCGGAATATTTATTCAACAAATTAAAAGAAAATAAGGATATTTACGGTTTGAATATTGTTTTGTTAAATCTAAAACAAAAA
>JAUVIG010000389.1 GCA_030592825.1 Chlorobiota bacterium
GAAAAAGAAAAAAGTTTAACTTCATAAAGTAGAATTAAATGCTTTCGTATAAGAACTTAAAAATGTTCCGAATTGTTTAGATAATACTTGTGTATTTGCTAAATGCGTTTCCTTTGCTTTTACAATTGCTTTTTTATTCGGGCTTAACATAAAGTGAAAATGATTAGGCATTAAACACCAAGCAATTACATCTGAAAACGGTAAAATGTAGTTTCTGAATTTTCGTAAAAAATACAAATAGTTATCTCTTGTTTTAAATACAGTTTGGTTGCTTCTGTTATAGACGTGGTAAGTGAAATTTTCTTCAAAGTGCATATTTCGTTTTTTAAGTTTATAAGTTGCATAGCACTTTGGAAGTGCTTTTGTTACTGTGTTTGCTGTTAGTTGCAAAGCACCTCAAAGGTGCTATGCAACTGTGCGACTTATTTTTCCTTATCCAACAAAGCCAAAACAATTTTCTCCGCAGTAATCGGCATAGATTTAATGCGTATGCCCAGTGCATCTTCAACGGCATTTGCAACCATTGGTGCTGCCGGAAGCATTGTATGTTCACCAACTCCTCTTGCTCCGAAAGGACCGTCAGGTTGCGGAACTTCAATTATTATCGGAACAATTTTATCGGGGATATCTTTTGCTGTTGGTATTTTATAATCAGTAAAATTAGGATTTAAAAGTTTTCCGTTTTCATCATATCTCATATCTTCATAAAGTACTGTAGCAAGCCCTTGCACTAATCCTCCTACAATTTGCCCTTTTACCAGGTCCGGATTCAGAGCTTTTCCGACATCAATTGCTTCAACCGTTTTCAGAACTTTCATTTTACCGGTTTGTTTATCAATTTCAAGAATTATGGCAGCAGCTCCTACGGTGTAATGAACATTCGGATGGCCTCCTTGTCCTGTTTCCGGATTGGATTTTGCCGTAGAAAATTCCGGTAAGAAAATTCCGCGTCCGAGAATCGGCCCGCCTTTAAAAGTTCCGTCTTCCATTTGTATTCCGGCAATAACAAAATCTTTTAAAGCTAAAGCAAAGTTAGGATTTTGAGTTGATTTCACTTTTTCATCTTCCAAATAAAGCGATGAACGAGATAAAAATTTTGTTCTTTCAACAAGGTCAAAAATTTGCTCTCTTGCATCAATTGCAGCTTTTTTAACAGCATTTCCGCTGCTCCAAGTAACATGTGATGCAACAGTTTGCCATTCATAAGGATTTCTGTCAGTATCAGGGTTTTCTGTTCGTATTTTTGATGTCGGTACTTGCAGGATTTCGGCGGCAATTTGAGCCATAACCGTCAAATAACCTTGACCGATGTCCATACCGGAAACCAGCAAATTGATACTTGCATTTTCGTTGAATTTTAAAAAACATGAAGATGATGCATTAGGCGGCATTGCAGGAGCTTTCCATAACAATGAAAATCCTTTACCTATAACTTTATTAGGATCTTTTGATACATGTTTTTCATGCCAATTAATTTCTTTTTCAACGGCATCAATTGCTTTAAACAATCCGTTCGGATTCATGTGTGCTCCGTATGCCGTTTTATCTCCTTCTCTGATGGCGTTTATCTTTCTTATTTCAACAGGGTCAATATTAAGATGCTTTGCAATTCGTGTCATATGCGATTCCAATCCGAATAAGAATTCGGAATAACCAAAGCCTCTGTATGCACCTCCGGGCGGAAGATTCGTGTAAACGCAAACCGAGTCTATATATACATTATCAATATTATAAGGGCCTATTGCCGAAAGGCCTATGGCATTAACGACATTTGCTCCGTATTCGACATAAGCACCGGCATCCCAGAAAAGTTGATGATGAAGTGCCGTGATTTCTCCGGTTTTTTTAACACCTATTTTTAACTTTGTAATAACACCGAGCCTTTGATAGGTATTATAAAATTCACGTTCACGATTCCACATTATTTTCACGGGGTATCCTTGAACTTTTGTTGCAATTGCCGCAGCCAGTATTTCCATTGTTACACCGGCTTTAGAGCCGAAACCGCCCCCTACATGAGGTGCAATAACTCTTACATCATTATGTTTTATTCCCAAAGGTGCTAATGCTTCAGCAAATAGATGTCTTTGTGTATGAGGCGATTGAGAAGATGCCCAAACAGTTAGTCTGCCGCTTTTATCATATTTTCCGATTGCGACATGATACTCAATTGCACAATGTGAATAACGCGGAACTTCATATGTGTCGTCCAATATGTAATCAGCTTCTTCAAATCCTTTTTCAACTTCACCTTTACGAATTTTTCTCCAATGAGCAATATTTGTTTTTGCTTTTGGAAAGAACCAAGGCACATGCTCATAGTTTTCTAAATCTTCATGTATCAAATTTGAGTCTTCTTTCACAGATTCCATTTGGTTAAGAACTTTCGGGAGTTCTTCGTATTCCACTTTTACCATTTTAGCAGCTCGTTTTGCAACTTTAGGGTTTCTGGCAACAACTGCGGCAACTTGCTCTCCTATAAATCGAACTCTGTCTTGAGCAAAAATAAATCGGTCTTTCATATACAGCCCGAATTTGTACGGGAAATCTTTGCCTGTGATAACTGCGAGAACTTCCGGATATTTTTCAGCTACTGAAGTATCAATGTTTTTTATCATTGCATGAGCATACGGACTTTCTACAATTTCTGCATATAATAATTCGGGCCCGAAACTAATATCTTCAGTGTAAATTGCTGCTCCTGAAACTTTTTCTTTTCCGTCAATACGGATTTCAGATTTTCCTATGTATTTTAATTCTTTCATGTTCTTTATTTAATGCTTCAATGCTTTAATGATATAATGCTTTAATAATTACTTTTTGGTATCTTTTTTTTCAATTTGTTTGATTTTACTATCTAATTCTTTTATATTTAAAGAAGAAATCACATTTTTTCCTGTTTTGTCCTCAATCTCTTTACGGGCATTTCCTGCAATCGTTCCTCCTTGATTAGCAATAAGTTTGCTCTCATTGAAAGTTTCAGGTTTCTTTTCTTTTGAAATTTCTGTTGTTGTGGCTTCCGCTCGCCCCGTTAGATAGTTTTTCATTCTATTCTTTATATATCGCTTACCCCAAGATGTTTTTAAATACTTCTCCCTGTGAAGTGCATCTTTTTGGGATAAACATCCTTCAAAATAAATTAGTTTCAGAGGTCTTCTATATTTTGTTGAAGTTACGTTACCGTTATTATGCTCTTCTAATCTTTTTCTTAAATCAGATGTATAACCTGTGTAAAAGTTATTATCCTTTTTTGATTGTAATATGTAAATATAGTATATCATTTATGCTGTAAGTTTCATATCTAACGGGGTAAACATGTTTAAAACTAATTCAAGATTAGTCATATTATCCCGAAGATTCTCTTTTTTCAAATTTTTTAATTTTTTGTAATCTTTTACGGATAAATCAGTCCAAGCTTTTGTACTTTCATCGGTTAATATTGCATATTCTAAACCTTTTTTTACTCCTCTCAAATTCCATTCGTCAGTCAATTCTTTTCTGACCTCAATGCTTTTAAGCCTTTGGTTAATCCATTTTTTAGAATAACCTTTTTTCAGATATGTTTCCATTGCTCTGTCGAAAGCTTTTTCAGGGTCTTCTGTTTCTTCAATTCTTTCATATCCGACTTTTGCTAACCAAACTTTAAAAGGTTCTGCTTTTGGGGAGGGTATGGATTGAATTAGGCGTAAAAGTTGCTCTGTATCAGCAACATCTGTTAATCGCATTTTGCCATCAGTAGCTTTCATTTTCAACTGTCCCATATTTTGGGACAGTTCACTTCCTTCATCATTCATTTTCTTTTTTAAAGCATTCCAATATTTTCTTGGGCGAGGACTTTCTGTTAATATTTCAACAATATCAATAATTGAAAAATACCATTTTTCTTGTTCATCGTCCCAATGTACTCTTACTTTTTTGTCGTGAAATAATTTTATGGAGTTTTCTTTTTTCATAACATTTCTTATTTTTTTGCAACTTTTTGAATTGCTTCAATTATTGATTCGTAACCGGTACACCTGCAAAGATTTCCGGCAATGGATTCTTTTATTTCTTCTTTATTAGGGTGAGGATTTTTATTCAGCAGTTCGGTTGCAGAAATTGTAATCCC